>JAUXKG010000003.1 GCA_030624355.1 Acidobacteriota bacterium | reverse complement strand
CTCAAAGCCAGCTTGTCTCCGATGACATCCACAAGGCCAAGACCGAGAATCTCAGCATGAACGGCCTGCGCTTTCAGACCAATCTGCCTTTAAGTGAGGGAGACGAAATAGTGGTGGTGCTGCCGCTGACTCCGCCTGATAAAATCAATGCTGGCGGAAGGGTGGTCCGGGCCGAACGGGAGAGCGGAGAACGTTTCCTCATAGTCAGCGTGGCGCTCCGCCAGTTGTCGCCCGAAGAGCAGAACAGCCTCCTGAAGTTCATGGAAGAATAGCCGCTGTCTAGGTCTTGATGTGTCGGCGCAGGAAAGCCGGGACCTCCAGATTGAGAGTACCTTTCTTTTCCCGTTTCTCATGGGTCTCGAAGACCGGTTCGGGAATCTGAACGTTGCCGTTCTCTTTTTCCTCCAGAGGCGGCATTAGCTGAGGTCGAACGATCTCCTCTTCCGTTTTCTCTTTCTGTTCGACAGGTGCTTTTTCCTCCTCTTCGAATCCCGTGGCGATCACCGTGATCTTCAGTTTGTTCTTCATATCCTCATCGAAGACTGATCCGAAGATAATGTTGGCATCGGGGTGAGCGGCCTCCTGAACGATCTTGCTGGCTGTGCTGACCTCATGCAGCGTCATGTCCTGGTCGCCGGTGATATTGATCAGGATGCCTCGAGCTCCCTGGATGGTGGTGTCTTCCAGCAGGGGACTGTTGATGGCCTTGCGGGCCGCCGTTTCAGCCCTGCCGTCGCCTTCTGCGATGCCGGTGCCCATCAGAGCCATGCCCATCCCGGTCATGATCGTCTTCACATCGGCAAAATCGAGGTTGATGACTCCGGGTATCGTAATCAGATCGCTGATTCCCTGAACCGCCTGGCGCAGAACATCGTCGGCGAACCGGAAGGCGTTCGACAGGGTTGTTTCCGCCGAGACGGTAGTCAAAAGTCTTTCGTTGGGAATGGTGATCACCGTGTCGGCACCTTCTTTGAGCTCGTTCAGGGCCTGGTCGGCTTGCTCCATTCTTTTGTTCCCTTCGAAGGAGAAGGGCTTGGTGACGACGGCCACTGTCAAGGCACCCAATTCAGCCGACAGGCTGGCAACGATAGGCGCTCCGCCCCCGCCCGTCCCGCCTCCCAGTCCAGCGGTGATGAACACCATGTCGGCGCCGTCCAGCAGCTCAATGATTTTTTCGGTGTCTTCCAAAGCGGCCTGACGGCCCACATCTGGATTGGCCCCCGCTCCTAATCCCTTGGTCAGCTTGGCGCCCAGTTGCAGCTTGACCGGAGCGAAAGATTGCCTCAGGGCTTGAACATCGGTGTTGGCTGCCAGAAACTCGACCCCTTCGATGCCCGACTCAATCATTCGATTGACGGCGTTGCAGCCTGCACCTCCGATACCGAACACCTTGATAGAGGCTCCCAGTAGTTTTTCCTCAAATGCCAACTTGATGTCACAGTCTTTTTCTTCAATACGAAATGCACTCATCGAATCCTCCTTGGGGACTTTTTTCCCCCGGCCTCAACCAATTTTTTCCATGAGCCAGTTCTTAACCCTTTCACTGGGTCCGACGGACCGCATTCCCAGTGCCATGTCCGGAGCCATCGGGACAACCTGGCTGTGAATGTCCCGGGCATATTTGAGCAGACCGAGTGCGGTCGAATAGGCAGGATGAAATGCTGGGTGGCTGTGGGGAACGACATTGACCGGATATCCGACCCGCACAGGGATCTGCAGAATCTGCTCGGCACGGTCCACGATTCCATCCATCAGGGAGCCTCCGCCGGTCAGAACCACTCCGCTAATCAGATCTGTCCGGACAACAATCTCGCCGGTAATTCTTGCCACCGCCTTCAGAAGTTCGTCGCATCGAGCCTGGATAATTTGACAGAGCGTTCGTCGTAAGACGGTGCGCTGGCGGCCGGTGCCGATCTCACTCACCTCGATCAGCTCCTCAGCAGCGACGCTCTCAGGAAAAACACTGCCCGCCTCTCGCTTCAGCTGTTCCGCCTCGCAGAGTGGAGCCTTCAATCCGATGGCGATGTCCTTGGTCACCAGATTGCCTCCGACCGGTAAGACCTTGGAATACCAGATCGATCCCTGACCGTAGACGGCCACGTCTGTCGTTCCACCACCGATGTCCACCACTACGGTTCCCAGCTCCTTTTCATCCGAGCTCAGAACCGCTTCAGCCGAAGCTAGCTGCTGCATGACCACACCGTCCACCAGCACTCCTGTCTTGTTGATGGCGTTCACGATGTTTCGTACAGCGGCCGACGCATTCAGAATCAAATGCAGGTTCACGGACAGCTGGCGCCCGTTCATGCCCAGCGGGTTGACGACGCCGTTCTGTTCGTCGACTTCAAAGTCCTGTGTCAGGACATGGATCACTGTGCGATCTTCAGGAAGATCCAGCGACCTGGCCGAGTGGACGGCTCGCCCGATGTCCTCAGTTGAAATTTCTCCGTTCTTGCCGCGAACATCCGCTGCTCCCGAGCAGTTAATTCCTTCGACATGGGAGCCGCCTACGCTTACATAGGCAGATTCCACGATCGACTGAGACTCTTTTTCCGCCTCTTCAAGAGAATCTCTGACGCTCTGGATGGTCTCGGAGAGACTGATCACGACACCCTTCTTGAGGCCCTTCGAGACGGCCCATCCAGTCCCCAAAATCCTAATCTCGCTGCCTTCCAGCTGCGCGACCGTGGAGCAGATTTTGGTGGTGCCCACATCGATGCCGGTGATGATCTGTTTTTTGTTCTTGGCCATGGTCTAGGACTGCTCTCCACTCGGGGGAGGTGCGGTTCCTTCTTCTTTTTCCTGGGGCGTATGAAAGATAATCTTGTTGTCGTAGGTGACATCTACCGATTCGATGAGGCCATACTGCTCCTTCAAGCGATCGTAAAGATCCTTCTGGGATAGAAAGGTCTGGTAGCGGATCAGGAAGTTGCTGTTTCCCAAATAGATGTGAATCGGGTCACCGTCGGGGATGACGGCCACTCGTTCCGGGTTCTCGACGTCGATCTCCGAAATCAACTGGCTGTAATCCTCTCCGGAGTCTCCTAGTTCTGCCAGCACCCGTAGGTAGATCTGCATGCGCTGGGCGTTGTCTTCTCGTGCGTTCTCCCGAGCCACATTCCTCAAGCCCTTCACAATGGGGTGGTTGATGGAATGGTAGCGGGGGCCGTGCGGGTCGAGCACCATTCCTTCGGCGTCCACCACGTAGAGTTCATTGTCGATGGCCGCTATGGCTGCCGGCCGGCGCTCGCTGATGGACACGAGGAGTCGGTTCGGTAACTTTCGGCGCACCCTTGCCTCCCGGACCCAGGACTCTGTTTCCACCAGTTTTCGAAGTTGATCGAGATCGACAAGCAAAACGTTCTTGGGAAGGGAGCCCAGGATCAGGGGGTCGAGCCTCTCTCGTTCCAAATGGATCAGGCCCTGGTACTCGATCTGCTCCAACCCGAAGTGAAGGCTGGCCGCCGGTTGGTGGTAAGCGTAATGCACGCCATAGGCGGTGGGCAGGACGATGAGTCCCGCTGCTACCAGCTGTGCAAGAAAAGTCACCGCTGATTTCAGTTTGGACCGTTTTTGCTCAGTTCCTTTGTTCAAGAAAGGCCTCTCCGATTTCCCAGACATCTCCTGCTCCCAGTGTCAGCAGAAGATCGCCTGGCTGAGTTTCTTCCCGCAGGCTGTCCAGCAGCTCCCGCCGGCTCCCCAGGTAGGTGACCTCGCGGCGGCGGCTGATCCGCCGGGCCAGAGCCTCCGATGTCACTCCGGGAATGGGTGGTTCTCCCGCCGGATAGATGTCCATCAGGTAGAGTTGATCCGCATCGGCAAAACAACTGTCCAGTTCCCCCATCAAGTGTTGGGTTCGACTGTAGCGGTGAGGCTGAAAAACAACCACAAGGCGACGCCCCGCCTTGCTGCAAGCTTCCAACGTCACTCGCACCTCGGCCGGGTGATGCCCATAGTCGTCAACCACCCACACTCCCTCTTTCTCACCCTTCCACTGCAGCCGCCTCTCGGCACCCTGGAAAGCCGCCAGCGACTGCTGAACGACGCTGAAAGGAACCTTCAGCATCTGACCCACGGCCACCGCGGCCAGAGCATTCAACAGATTGTGCCGACCCGGGACGGGCAACTCGATCCGCCCCAAAAGCTGGTCTCTTTCCCAGCAATCGAAGCTTGATTTGACCCAGCTCAGCTCCGCTTCCTGCGCTCTAAAATCCGTTCCCGGATTCAGTCCGTAGGTTATCACCGGGCGGTGAACTTTTTTGAGCAGAGCTGACAGCCCAGGATCGTCTCCACAGGCGATCACTTGACCCTGGGCAGGAACGCTGTTCATGTGCTGCAGAAAAGCCTGTCCCAGATCATCCATATCACGGTATTCGTCCATGTGATCCAGATCGATATTGGTGATGACCACCCAGTCCGGAGAGAGTTCGAGAAAGCTGCGGTCGCTCTCATCGGCTTCCGCCACCATCCACTCCCCCTGGCCCAGGCGCGCATTGCTTCCCAGGGTCTGTAGACGTGCCCCGACCACGACAGTGGGATCCAGACCGGCGTCCCCAAGAAGCTGGGAGACCAGGGCGGTGGTGGTGGTTTTCCCATGGGTGCCGCAGATGCTGATGCCTTTGCGAAACTCCATCAGCATGGCCAGCATCCGTCCCCGGTGAATCAGGGGAAGGCCGCCGCTGCGGGCGGCCTCCAGTTCCGGGTTGTCGCCGGCTACGGCACTGGAGAAAACGACGGCCTGGGCCTGGCCCAGATGGGAAGCCTCATGGCCGATGAAAATCCGAGCGCCCAAAGAGCGCAGATGTTCGATCAGGGGGCTCTCGTTCAAATCGGAACCGGAGACGTCACAACCTGACTGCAGGAGGATTTGAGCAATCCCGCTCATGCCGACGCCGCCAATGCCGACGAAGTGAATTTTTCGGTATTCCAGATCCATGGGCCTAACTCAGTTCCTGCATGAACTCGATGATGTTACAGGTGCCCTCTGGCCGTGCCGCGGCCCGGGCGGCCCGGGCCATGCGGCGAAGACGTTCCCGATCTTCTGCCAGTTCCATCAGCAGGCCAGCCAGCTCACGGCCGTGGGTATCTTCCTCCGCCAGCACCACGGCAGCCTGCTTTTCCGACAGGGCCTGTGCGTTCTTCCTCTGATGGTCGTCAGCCGCCCTGGGAAAGGGAATCAGGATGGAGGCCTTTCCGGCGGCCGTGATTTCGGCCACCGTTAAAGCGCCTGAGCGAGACACAACCAGGTCGGTGCCTTCAAGACGGGTGGGCATGTCCTGGATGAAGTCGATCGTTTCCGCTTCAAGGCCCGCTCGCTGATAGTTTTCCTTGACGCGAGCGTAATCGGAGGGGCCGGTCTGATGGACCAGAGAGACACAATCCGGTGGAAGAAAGGCCCGGGCTTCGCAGACCAGATCATTGATGGCACGGCTTCCCTGACTGCCACCGAAAATGAGGACCTTCAGAGGTCCCTCACTGGAGATCGCTGAAGGGATCCGATCAAACGCTGGTCTGATGGGAATCCCGGTGACTCGACCTTTTGTCCCAAAGGCCTCCAGGGTCTCCTGGTAAGCGACGGCGGCCCCATCCACCCAGCCTCGAAGAAGCCGATTGGTGAAGCCGGGCTGAACATTGGGCTCGATCAGCAGAGTAGGAAAGCCCAGCCATTTTCCCGCCAGTAGAACCGGACCCGAGGAGTATCCTCCCAGGCCGACGACCAGGGAAGGGTCGAAGCGCCGGACAATGCGTCGAGACTGGAGCAGGCTGCCGGGAAGTTGAAGCAGAGTAAGCAGGGTTTTGAGCGCGCCCACCCCCTTTAGCCCTCCGATGCGGATGGTTTCGAGAGCAAAGCCCAGTTCCGGCAGGACATCGTTCTCCAGGCCTGCCCGGGTGCCCACGAAGAGAACCTGGGTGTTCCGGTTACGGCTCCTTAGTTCCTCGGCCAGAGCGACTGCCATGTAAATGTGTCCCCCGGTCCCCCCTCCGGCGAATAGAACCCGTTCAAGCATCAACAGTTCCTTTGACCCAGCTCTCGGAATCATCTCCATCGCTTCCCTGACGCGAGATGTTCAATAAGATTCCCACCGCCGCCAGCATCACGACGATGGATGAGCCGCCTACAGAGATGAAAGGAAGCGGCAGGCCCTTTGTGGGCAGGAGGCTGAGGGTAACGCTGATGTTGATCAAGGCCTGGAAGGCGATCATGGAAACGATGCCCAGTCCCAGGAAGGTCCCGAAGGGACTGTCGGCCCGAAGGGCGATGCGCACGCCTCTGCGAAACAGCAGGGCGAAGAGCAGCAGCAGGGTCAGACAGCCCACAAAACCGAGCTCCTCGCCCACCACGGCGTAGATGAAATCGGTATGGGGTTCGGGCAAAAAGAAGAGCTTTTGCTTGCCCTGGGCGAATCCCAGGCCGTTCCAGCCGCCTGAACCCACCGCGATCAGGCTTTGCCGAATCTGGTAGCCGATTCCGTAGGGGTCCTTTTCAGGATCGAGGAAGGCCAGT
Source organism: Acidobacteriota bacterium (assembly GCA_030624355.1). GTDB lineage: Bacteria > Acidobacteriota > UBA6911 > RPQK01 > JADFOI01 > JAUXKG01. The sequence goes on along the minus strand of JAUXKG010000003.1, from coordinate 15,383 downwards.
ACACGGTTGAGGCGATAGGGAACGCGGACGACCAGCAGATACAGAGCCGGCACAACGGGAGCCGCCAGAGCCAGAAAATAACGATAGCGCACTCCTCCCACGTACATCAGGAAGCCGGCCGTCATAGCGATGCTCAGAGCGGTTCCCAGATCAGGTGCGCACAGCACCAGCAGGATGACCGTGCCCACCACTGCCAGGTAGGGGAGCAGACCACGGGAGAGGGAATTCAGGTGTTCTCTTTTCCAGACCAGATAACAGGAGGTAAAGACGATCACCGACAGCTTGGCCAGCTCGGAGGGCTGAAAGTTCACCGGTCCCAATCGCACCCAGCGGCGGGCTCCCTGAACGGTTCCCGGTGTTAGCAGTAAAAACCCCAGCAGCAGGACGCTCAGACCCAGCAGCACGAACACCACGGTACGTCGCTGGTAGAGATGATAGTCGATCTTCATCGTGACCAGCAGCGCCACCATGCCCAGGACCATGGCGATCAACTGGCGTGTGAAGATGGCGGTCTGTGAGCCGTAAAGTTCCCGCGAGACCGGAGTGGAGGCGCTGAAGACCATGATCAGGCCGAATCCCAGCAGGGCCAGGATAATGGTGATCAGTCCTTGATCGTAGGGCATTTTTCGATTCATCCCGTGTGCTCTCTGCTCGGATGTTCCGGTTCATCTCTGTTCTGGGAAGTCTGTTTTTGACTGCCGTCGGATGGAGCGGGTACGGAACCCAGTTGCTCGACCGCCTGTTTGAAGGCCCGACCGCGGTGCTCAAAGTCGTCAAACATATCAAAGCTGGCGCATCCGGGAGAGAGCAGTACCACGTCTCCCGGAATCGAGCCCTGCTGTGCGAACCGGACAGCCTCTTTCATATCCCGGGCCCGGACAATTTCGGCCGCTCCCTGCAGTTGGCCGGCAATCTGGTCGCCAGCCGAACCGATCAGGATCAACAACTTCACTCTGCCGCTGATCAGGGGGTGCAGTTTTTCGAAATCGCCTCCTTTGTCCTGGCCTCCCATGATCAACAGCAGCGGCTCGGTGAAGGCCTGCAGAGCCTGAGAGGCGGAGTCGATATTGGTGGCCTTGGAGTCGTTGTAAAAGCTGACGCCGTTCCATTGCCGAACCAGTTCCAAACGGTGCTCGACACCGGCGAAACTTTGAAAGGTTTGGACCATGCTCTGTGGTTCCAGGCCTAGCACAAGGCCCACGGTTGCGGCAGCCAGCACGTTCTCCAGGTTGTGACTGCCTGGCAGCCTGATCTCCTGAATCGACATCAGCTCCAGTCGGCGGCCGCTCCAATTAGCCTGGATCATCCCCTTTTGGACAAAGACTCCTTCCTCCAGTGACTGTTTGCGGCTGAAGAGAAGCACCGATGAGTGGAGCTGATCCCGCATCCTCCGGGTGTGAGGATTGTCCGCGTTCAAGATGGCGAAGTCTTCACTGGTTTGTCGGAGAAAAATCCTCTGCTTGGCTTCGATGTAGTCCTCGAATCGTCGATAACGGTCCTGGTGGTCGGGCGTGATGTTCAGGAGCAGGGCAATGTTGCAGCGGAATCTGTCAATGGTTTCCAGTTGGAAGGAAGACAGTTCTACGACGAAGTTTGTGTCCGGGGATTGGGAAGCATCAGGCGCCTCCACCGAATGAATGAGTGGAGAACCGATGTTGCCTGCCACCACACATGGGCGCTTGCTCTTTCGCAACAACTCACCGATCAACGTGGTGGTGGTGGTCTTCCCGTTGGAGCCGGTGACCCCGATGACCCGGCCTTGCAAAAACCGGTAGGCCAGCTCCACCTCGCTGTAGATGGGAATGTCCTGCCGGGTCGCCTCAAGAAGCTCGGGCAGCTGGGTGGTGACGCCGGGACTCAGTACGATCATGTCGGCATTGAGGATGTCCTCCAGGCGATGGCCTCCCAGCGACAGGCGGGCAGAGCCTTGCAATTGCGAGATCGGCTCCTGGAGTGCTTCCTGACGCTTGATGTCGGTGATCGTCACTCGAGCTCCCCGGGCCAGCAGAAAGTTGGCGGCAGCCAGGCCGCTGCGGGCCAGCCCGACCACCAGAATGTTCCTGTTTGCGACCCTCATTGGTGAATCACCGCAGTTTCAGAGTGGTTAAGCTAAAGAGCGCAAAAATCAATCCCAGAATCCAGAAGCGAATCACTACCTTCGGTTCCGTCCAGCCGGCCAGTTCGAAGTGATGGTGCAGCGGGGCCATGCGAAAGACGCGCTTGCCCCGGATCTTGTAGGACAGGACCTGGATAATGACCGAGAGGGCTTCCACGACGAAGATTCCTCCGATGAAGAAGAGCAGCAGCTCTTGCTTGATCAGGATGGCGACCGTCCCGATGGCTCCACCCAGGCCGATCGAGCCAACGTCGCCCATGAAGATCTCGGCGGGATAGCTGTTGTACCAGAGAAAACCCAGGGTGGCTCCCACCATGGCTCCGCAAAAGATGGTGAGCTCACTGGCGTAAGTGTTTTTGATGAGGTCGAGATAGGTGGCGAAGGTTGCGTGGCCGGTGACATAGGTCAGAACGGTCAGGGCCGAAGCACAAATCAGAATCAGACCCGGAGCCAGACCGTCCAGCCCGTCGGTCAGATTGACCGCGTTGCTGCTGCCCATGATGACCAGCAGCGTAAAGAAAATCAGCGGGATGAAGGTGGACATGCCCAGAATCACCAGGTCCGTCTCGGGCGTGAAGCGCTTGAAGAATGGAACGCTCAGCCGGGTGCTGTAAAGGTCATAGCTGCGCAGACCCAGGAGTGTTGCCGTAAGGGCCAGTCCGATCAAGCCCTGGAACAGCAGTTTGTACCGTGCCTGCAGGCCCAGCGATTTCTTGCGGACCACCTTCAGGTAGTCGTCAACGAAACCGACTGCCGAGAAAAGGACCAGTGCGACCACCGCCACCCATACGTAGAGATTGGTCAGGTCGGCCCACAGCAGCGTAGGTATGATGATGCTGATGATGATGAGAACACCCCCCATGGTGGGTGTTCCAGCCTTGCTTTGGTGGTTGGCGGGAGCCTCGGTCCGAATGTATTGACCCACCTGAAATTCTTGCAGTCGGGCGATCAGCCAGGGTCCCAGAAGCAGGCTGATCGTCAAGGCGGTCAGTGAAGCAGCGGCCGTTCGAAAGGTGATGTAGCGCACCACGTTCAGAACGGAAAACTGGTCATGAAGGGCGTAGAGAAGATGATAAATCAAGCTGATTCCCTCCTGCCTGTGATGTGTCTGATGATTCGATCCATGGCCACTCTCCGTGAACCCTTCACCAGTACCAGGTCTCCCGGGACAACTTGACCGGCCAGAAAAGCGGCCGCCTCCTCGGCGACCTTGAAATGTTCTATGTGCTCGGCGGGAAACCCGGCTTCCCGTGCGCCGCGGTCGATCTCCAGACTCCCGTCGCCCACCGTGACCAGAGAATCGGCGTCGGATTGGGCGATCTGCCGGCCGGCCTGGTAATGAAAGTCAGGGCCGGCCGGACCCAGTTCCAGCATGTCTCCCAGGGCCAGGATCTTGTGCCGAAAGCCCTCCAGACGGCTGACGGTTTCCAGAACCATACCCAGACCCTCAGGATTCGAGTTGTAGCAATCGTCCCACAGCGTGATCTGGTTTCCAGGATTGCCGATTCGATGAATCTGCCCGCGCATGCTGGGAACCTTAAACCGGGAAATTCCCTGCAGTAGTTCGTCCTGGGACAAATCAAAGCTGTAGGCCACAGCCACCGCGGCCGCGACGTTGTAGAGCAGGTGTCGTCCGGCGAAGGGAACGGTGGCCCGGAAGTCGAAGCGTGCCGACTCGATCCCAAAATTCATTCTGTCCAGGCCCTCGATTTGATAGTCGGAGACTTGAATGTCGGCTCCCTGATGCAGGCCGAAGGAGATTTTTGGGCCCGTGTAGGAAGAGACCAGCCTGGTGACCCGGTCATCGTCAGCGTTAAAAAAGAGTCTTCCTCCCTGGGAGAGGTGCTCAAGGATCTCTCCCTTGGCGGCTGCGATGGCGTCCAGGTCGGAGAAAAACTCCAGGTGAACAGCGGCCACGTTGGTCAGCAGTGCGGAGTCGGGACGGCTCAGGCTGCTCAGCAGTCGGATCTCTCCCGGGTGGCTCATTCCCAGTTCTAGTACGGCCATCTGGTCCTCTTCGCTCAACTGCAGCAGTGACAAAGGGACGCCGATCTCGTTGTTGAGATTGCCGGGCGATTGAAAGACCCGGAATTTCTGGCCCAGCAGGGTGGCGACGAATTCCCGAGTGGTGGTCTTTCCCATACTGCCGGTAATGGCCAGTACCGATCGGTTCCACTTCTTGCGCGCGAAATGTGCCAGATTCTGGAGGGCGGCCGTGGTGTCGTCGACTTGCATGAAGACTCGGTCCTTCCAGGAGGACAGCTCTCCACCTGAATCCGAATGGATCACCAGAGAAGCTCCTCTTCTCAAAGCTTCCTCAAGGAAGTCGTGTCCATCCAGGCGCTTTCCCTTGATGGCAATGTAACACTGCCCTGGTTCGAGGGTGCGGCTGTCAATCGAGACGGACGGAAAGCAGGGCTGTGCCTCGAGGTCTCCCGTGATTTGCGCTTGCAGGGTGTTGGCCACTTCGGCTACTGACAACTCAATCACTCGACTCTTTGACCACCTCCCGATCGTCAAACGGGAGCCTCTTGCCCCGGGTTTCCTGATAGATTTCATGGCCCTTTCCGGCCACCAGGACGATATCTCCCGATTGGGCCAGTTCCAGGCTCCGCGCGATGGCTTGCCTGCGGTTGGCAATGATTTCATAGTTGTGTGCGTCGGCCGGAATACCGGCCTGGATGTCGTGAATGATTCTGTTCGGATCCTCCCATCTCGGATTGTCGGAGGTGATGATGGCGAGATCGGAATCGCGTACCGCTATGTTCCCCATCAGCGGACGCTTGGTGCGATCCCTTTCGCCTCCGCAGCCGAAAACACAAAGCACCCGTTTGTCACTGAACTGGCGACACAGGTTGAGAACGTTTTCCAGGGCGTTGGGGGTGTGGGCGTAATCTATGATCACCGTAAAGGGTTGTTCTAGTTCCACCTTTTCGAACCGGCCCGAGACCTTTGTTAGCTGCGAGATGCCGTCGCGAATCTCAGCCTCCGGAACCTCCAGGGCCGTGGCGGCCGCCACGGCCAGCATGATGTTGTAAAGGTTGTGCTTTCCCACCAGCGGACTGCTCAACGACAGCTTGCGGTCAAAAATCTTGAGCTCGGCCTTGATGCCTTCGACAGAAGTCCGGTAAGTCACAGGAAAGACATGGCACTCCTCGGAGAATCCTACCTGGATTTGGCGAACACCGGAGGGGAGCGGAATGCGCGCGCTGAAGGGATCATCGGCGTTGAGTACCGCCCAGCGGAGACCGGGGTTGTAGTCGCAGTCAAACAGCACACACTTGGATTGAAAATACTCTTCCAGGTTGGGATGAAAATCCAGATGATCCTGGCTCAGATTGGTGAAAACAGCCACCGGAAACCGGCATTGATAGACGCGCCGAAAGAAAAGAGCGTGGGAGGAGACTTCGGCGACTCCTCTCCGGCAGCCCGATTCCAGAGCCCGAACCAGCGTTTTCTGAATGTCGATGGCTTCGGGCGTGGTTCGCACGGAGTCGATTTGCTGATCTCCCAGGCGGGTTCGAATGGTTCCCATCAGAAGAGACGGTCCCTGCTGTTCGAGAATGGAATGCACCAAAAAAGCGGTGGTGGTTTTCCCGTTGGTACCGGTGATGCCGACCAGCTCCAGCTTTGCCGAGGGGGAGGCATAGAATCGGTCGGCTATCTGCGCCATGAACGGTCTGATGGCCGGCACCTGTAACCAGGCCTGCGGAAAGTCCCGGGGAGCTTCCTGTTCGGACACGACGGCGACGGCCCCCTTGTTGAGGGCTTGATCGATGTAGAGATGACCGTCTGTGACCTGACCTCGAACCGCAAAAAAGAGTGAATTCCCCTGGACCTGTCGCGAATCGTAGGCCAGGGATTCAATTCTAGGGTTCATGGTTCCAGGACGTCCTTCCAGCAATGTCACTGTCATGCCGGAGAGCAACTCTTTCAGATGCATCAGTTCCTTTGTTTGAGAAAAAAACCTCACAGACCGTATTGCGAGACGCTTCGGTCGCGGCCGCCGGCCGCTGACCGACCGCCAATCCGATTCCTGAGACCTTCAGGTGGAGCCCCAGACGAGCACATTCCCGCGCCACTTCCCTGAGGCTCATCCCGGAAAAATCGGGAATCGGGAAGGTCTCCGTTTCCACGGTGATCGTCCGCTGCGGGCTGGGACTCGGAGGTTCCGCCCGAATCAGCGTCAATACGGTTTCTTCCAATCTCTTGAGCGGAAGTTCCGGCTCACTTACTGAGATGCTTTGAGAGCCTACAAGTTCCGCGGAAGCCATCGTCTGGCCCATGCGCTCATTTTCCATCGGCTGATCTCTGGGAACCCGGAGATGAATCAGGGCGCGTTCCATGATTTGCCGAAAAACGGGAGCCGCCACCTTGCCTCCGTAGTATTTTCCTTCGGGTTCGTTGATCACCACTACGGCGGCCAATGCGGGTTGGTTGGCTGGCGCGAAACCCGTGAAGGAAGCGATATAACGAGTGCCTGAATATTGTCCGTCAATAAACTTCTGGGCGGTTCCGGTTTTTCCCGCCGAGGAATAGCCGTTGAGGCGACCGTTCTTGCCGGTACCCTGTTCGATGGCCATGGCCATGGCCTGCTTCATCCTGGCGGTGGTCTCAGGGTCCAGGATTTTTTCCAGGATGGGCCTGGGCTGGTACACCACCTCTCCTTCAGGAGTCAGAATGCGACGGACCACTCGGGGGACCACCAGATTGCCTCCGTTGGCGATAGCGCAGGTGGCACGGACCATCTGAAGGGGAGTGACCCCCACTTCCTGTCCGATCGAAAGAGCGCCTATGGAGATTCTAGACCACTGGGAAACAGGGCGCAGCAGACCGATCTGCTCCCCAGGCAGATCCACTCCCGTCTTTTCACCGAAGCCAAAGCGCTTGATGTATTCATAGAGCTTTTCCTCTCCCAGCCGAAGACCGAGTTTGATGGTTCCCACGTTGCTGGACTTGGCCAACACTTCATTCAGGGTGAGCAGCCCGTAGCTGGCTTCAGCTTCCCGGTAGACCTTGCCGGCCAGGCGGAGTGTCCCCACCCGGCAGTCAATGGTTTCCGAGGGATCGCCCAGTTTCTGGTCCAATACCGCCGAGAAAGTGATCAGTTTGAAGGTGGATCCCGGCTCATAGATGTCCAGGATGGCTCGGTTGCGGTGTGCGGCGGGTGGGTAGTTTCCATAGCGATTGGGATTGAAAACAGGGTAGGAGGCCAAAGCCAGGACATCGCCCGTGTGGGGGTCCATGACGATGGCACTTCCATTCAGGGCCTGGTGTGAGGTGACGGCTTCTTCCAGGGCCTGCTGCACGATGTACTGGATCGTGCTGTCGATGTTCAGGACAATGGTGTTCCCATCCTGTTGCTGCAGCTGGCTGTCACTGTCATAGCTTTGCCGTTTGGCGTCGAAACGCAGGTGGACCCTGCTCTTTTTCCCTTTGATCAGGTCGTTGTATAGATACTCGAGGCCGCTCAGGCCTTCGTTGTCAACCCCCACAAAACCCAGTACGTGGGCAGCCAGTTCACGGCCCGGGTAGACTCGATTGGTTTCTTGCTGGAAGTGGATGCCCTCCAGCTTCAATTCCCGAATCTGCTTGGACTGACGTGGTGGAATCTTTCTAGCCAGGTAGGTGAAGGCCCGGTCTGAAACCAGTCTCTTGTACAGTTCGTGTTCGTCTTGTTCCAGGATGGGAGCCAGTGCCTGAGCCGTGACCAGCGGTTCACGGATCTCTTTTGGATGAGCAAAAACGGAGTCCATCTTGACGCTGATGGCCAGCGGATCCAGATGGCGGTCCAGGATGTCGCCACGCTTGGGACTCAGTTCGATGAATCCGATCTGCTGCTGTTCGGCCTTTACGAAATACTCGTCACTCTTGTAGATCTGCAGATAGGCGAGGCGTCCGGCCAGGGCCACGGTCCAGACCAGGAAGAGGAGATAGACTCCCAGAATGCGGTGGGTCAGGGTAACTCGAGAACCTTTCCATTTATCTAGCGGTTTCATTCACGCAGGGTCTTCCTTGGGAGAGTCGATTCAGCCACCAGGTTCTGAGAGGACGAGCTGTTGGTAATCTCGGAATCGAGAACCTTGACCTCCATCCGGTTGGAACTGATCAATCCCAGTGCCTTGGCCTGCTGGTCCATGGTTTCCGGATTGATGAGTGAGAAATGTTCGGCCCGCAATGCCGTGTTCAATTCGAGGAGGTCACTGTTTTCCCGTCTCAACTGCTCCGTCTGATACTGGATGTTGAGAATCTCGTTGTGCGACCAGGCAGAGGACAACACCAGTCCCACCAGCAGCGCGCTGATGCAGATCCAGCGGGCGATTTCAGAATAGGTGGCTCGGTCATCAGCCCTGAGCAGCCGGTTGGTTAGTTGTTGCTGAAAAAAGTCGACCATGGAGTGACTCCCTTGTTTCCAATTCTGGGTCTCAGCTCATAGTGAGTGAGCCGTGAATGAATCCAGCTTTCAAGTTCCATCCGGGTGGCTTCGAACCTCTGCTGGGGGTCCAGTGGGACGGGGGCGCTTGTGCTCCATCCCGTTTCAGGATCCAGCGTTTCCAGCTCGAAGGCCGGATTTTTCCGGTCGGACTCCTGTTCCCCCTTTTTCTCAATGGCCCGCAGCTTGGCGCTTCGAGCCCGCCGGTTTTTCAAGACCTCGGTCTGGCTGGGCCGGATGGGTTTTTTTGTGAGGACCTCAACCGTCTGTTTCCTGGGGCAGGTGCACAGTTCCACGGGTCGGAAACAGATGCATTTGCCGGCTTCCATCTGGAACACCCTCTTGACGATCCGATCTTCCAGGCTGTGGAAGGAAATAACCGCCAGCCGTCCCCCTGGAGCCAGCAGGGACACGGTCTCTTTGAGAAATTCGTCCAGACCGGCCAGCTCCTGATTCACCTCGATGCGAAGGGCCTGGAAGACCCGTGTGGCGGGATGGAGGCGACCGGAACCCGGTCCCTTCACCTGCTCGACCAGCTCAGCCAGATCGGTCGTGGTCTGAAAACGTGACCTCCTGCGACGCTCTATGACGGCCGCGGCGATCCTGCGTGCCGACCTCTCTTCGCCGTACTTGCGAAAGAGCTCGACCAGACTGTCTTCCGGCAGTTCGTTGACCAGATCAGCCGCTGTGGTCTGTTGTTGAAGATCCATTCGCATGTCGAGCGGGCCTTCCAATCGAAAGCTAAAGCCCCTGTCCGGGGAGTCCAGCTGAATGGAGGAAACCCCCAGATCCAGGAGACATCCGTCCAGTTGAGGAATCTGCAGGTGGCGCAGCACAATGGGCAGGTTCTTGTAGTTTTCGTGAAAGGCCTGAAAGTTATCGAAATCAGCAGCCAGACGTTGTCGGGTCTGCTCGAGCGTCTCCCGATCCCGGTCGAAGGCCAGTAGCTGCCCCCTGCCCCGGAGTTGAGAGAGGATCTCTTTGGCGTGTCCCCCGAATCCCAATGTGCAATCGACGTAGGTCCCCCCCTCCCTGACTCTCAGGGCCTCCAGAACCTGTTGTGTCAGGACAGGAACGTGATCCACGATCGTTTCGATCATCTCCATTACATGCCTAGCTCAGCCAAGGCTGCCGCATCGTTGTCGGTGTAAGGATCGGATTCCAGAAGTTCCTGGAATCGATCTTTGTTCCACACCTGCAGGTAGTTGAGATAGCCCATGACGGCGACTTCGCCGTCAATCTGTGCGGCCTCGCGCAGCAGAGGGTGGATGGACACTCTTCCTTGTTTGTCCATCGAAGAGACTTGTCCGTAATAGGCGGCATTACGCAGGAACTTCACCTTCTCGGGAAGCAGCTTGGGAGGCTCCAGGAGCTTGGCCTCGATTTCTTCCCATTCCTCCATGGGATAGATGAGAGCGTTCTTTCCCGTGACACTGGTGACGAACATCTGGAGCCCGTACAGTTCTTCGATACGCTTTCGCAAAGCGGTCGGGAGCTTGATCCGCCCCTGTCCATCCACTTTGGTTGGGAAATTGCCCCGCAGCATGGCTCAATGTCTCCGTTTCGTAAAGACAGTAAGTCCTGTTTGGACCTATGCAGTCTATTTTGCTCCAAAATAGACCAATGTCAAGAGTAAAAAGGGCCTTTTCCAAGAAAATGGACAGGAGTTTGGGCTAGAATGGTGAACAAAAGGTGAATATTCAGATTTACGAAGACACGTCACCCTGAATTGAGGGAAAAAAGGGGGGAATGGCAAAAATTCGGCTTTCCTTGCTGAATCGGATGGCCGGTCGGTTTTGATGGGCACAAAGGTCAGTCTTTAGTCCATTTTCAATTGACGATTGTGATGTATTCGAGCATTCGAAAATCGTCAATCGAAAATGCTAGAGTGGGTAGGATTCCAGCAGGGCCACGGTGCGCTGGATGGCGGATTCCAGGGAAACTTCCTCCAGGGACTTGTCCCTGCGGGAGAACAACTCGATGGTTCCCTGACTGAATTTTTTTCCGATCGTGATCCGCACCGGAATTCCGATCAGCTCGGCATCCTTGAACTTGACTCCCGGTCGCTCGTCACGATCGTCCAGCAAACAGTCTATGCCCTGCCCGGTCAGTTCCCGCTGGTAGGCTTCAGCCGCTTCCCGCTGTGGGTCATCATCGGGGCGCAGCAGCGTGATGAGAACCTGGAAAGGGGAAATACTTCGAGGCCACACCATGCCCAGGTCGTCGTGGTAGAGTTCCACGGCCGATACCATGACCCTCTCCAAACCGATGCCGTAGCTGCCCATGATGATCGGAGTTTCCTGGCCTTCCTGGTTCAGCACCGTGGCTCCCATGGCCTCACTGTACTTGTAGCCGAGTTTGAAGATGTGTCCGACCTCCAGGGCCTTGGCGATGCGCAGCGGCTTTCCACAGCGCAGACAGGCATCTCCCTGCTCCACCTGCCGAAGATCGTGGTAGGTGGACTTGAAGTCCTTTTCGGGAGTGACGTGCTTGAGATGATAGTCATCCTTGTTAGCACCGCACACCAGGTTCCGTCTTGCCCGCAGTGCCGTGTCGGCCAGTATCGGGATCTCTTTGACTCCAACCGGGCCCAGGCTTCCCGGATCGGCCCCGAAAAGGTCACGGATTTCCTCCGGGGTGGCCGGTCGCAACTGCTCGGTGCCCAGGGTGCGCTGCAGTCGCACCTCATTGAGTTGGTGATCTCCCCGCAGCAGGATGAGGTGATGCCGGTCCTGTACCATGTAAACCAGAGACTTCAGCTGCTGGTTTTCGGGAATCTTCAAATAGCGGGAAACCTCTTGAATGGTCTTTTGGCCCGGCGTGTGGATCTCTTCGGGGGAGAATTCACCCTCTTCGTCGCTGACTTCGGGGACCTGGGCAAGAGCCAGGTCCAGGTTGGCTGCGTAGCCGCATTCACAGGTCACCACCCTGTCTTCTACGGCTTCACTTTCCACCATGAACTCCTGTGATTCGCTGCCTCCCATGGTTCCCGATTCGGCTTCCACAACCATGTAGCGGAGCCCGCATCGATCAAAGATTTTTCGATAGGCCAGGTCGTGAAGCCGGTAGCTGGAATCCAATCCGCCGGAATCCAGATCAAAGCTGTAGGAATCCTTCATGGCAAACTGTCGAACCCTGAGCAGACCCGACTTGGGCCGAGGTTCGTCTCGAAACTTGATCTGGATCTGATACCAGATTTGGGGAAGATCCCGATAGGAGCGGAGCTCATTGCGTGCGATGGAGGTGAAGACTTCCTCGTGGGTCATCCCCAGGCACATCTCCCGACCCGTCCGGTCCTGCAACCGAAACATGGTGTCCCCCATGGTTTCCCAACGGCCGCTCTCCTGCCACAACTCGGCCGGGTGCAGGGCGGGCAGATAGAATTCCTGAGCCCCAATCTGATCCATCTCCTGGCGGATAATTTGCTCGATCTTTTGCATGGTGCGCTGGGCCAGTGGCAGATAGGCGTAGATCCCCGCTCCCACCTGGCGAATGAAGCCGGCACGCAGGAGCAGTTGGTGCGAAGGGACCTCCGCGTCAGCGGGAACCTCCCTGAGTGTTGGGATGAAGAACTTAGACCAGCGCATGGCGCGGTGGGTACTTTTATCCGTTTGACCGCGTCGAGTCAAGTGGGCTACCATGCCCGCTGTTGCCACGCACGAGTGCCAAATGGAAATCTCGATCGGTTGCGATCACGCCGGCTTCGATCTCAAAGAAAAGGTCAAACGATTGTTGGAAGAGACCTCTCATGAAGTGAGTGATGAAGGGGCCTTCAGTGAGGAGTCCGTCGACTACCCTGATTTCGCCGCTCGAGTCGCCCGGGCGGTTTCGGAAGGCACGGTCGAGAAGGGAATTCTGATTTGTGGTACCGGCATCGGAATGTCGATTGTGGCCAACAAATTTGAGGGAGTGCGGGCCGCCTTGTGTCACAATCTGGAAACCGCTCAGATGAGTCGGCTGCACAACGATTCCAACGTCCTGGCACTGGGATCCAGGGTGCTGGAGCCGGAAGTGGCTTTGAACATCGTGCGAGAGTGGCTGCAGACCGATTTCGATGGTGGGCGTCACCAACGACGACTGGATAAAATCAAGGGCTTGGAGAATAAGGATTGACCATGATGGACAGACCGTTGCACGAAGTGGATCCTGAAATTGCGGAAACCATTGTGCTGGAGACCCGGCGGCAGGCCGAGACGCTGGAACTGATCGCTTCGGAAAACTTCGTCAGCGAGGCGGTACTGGAAGCGATGGGATCGGTTTTCACCAACAAGTATGCCGAAGGTTATCCCGGCCGCCGCTACTATGGAGGCTGCCAGCACGTGGATGTGGCGGAGAATCTGGCCATCGAGCGGGCCAAGAAGATCTTTGACGCCGAACACGCCAACGTGCAGCCCCATTCCGGGAGCCAGGCCAACATGGCCGCCTACATGGCGGTTCTCGAGCCGGGAGATAAGATTCTGGGAATGGATCTGGCCCACGGAGGCCATCTGACGCATGGCCATCCCCTGAATTTTTCGGGCAAGCTGTACCAGGTGTCGGCCTACGGAGTGGACCGTGAAAGCGAGCAAATTGACTACGATGCGGTGGCCGAGGTGGCCCAGCGGGAAAGACCCAAAATGATCGTCTGCGGCGCCAGCGCCTACAGCCGCATTATTCAATTCGATCGCCTGGCGGAGATTGCCAGACAGGTCGACGCTTATCTGATGGCCGACATCGCGCACATTGCGGGAATGGTGGCGGTCGGACTGCATCCCAGTCCGGTGCCGCATGCCGATTTCGTCACCACCACCACCCACAAGACTCTGAGAGGTCCGCGGGGCGGGCTGGTTTTGTGCAAGGAAGAGCACCAAAAGGCACTCGACAGGATCGTGATGCCGGGAATTCAGGGAGGGCCGCTGGTCCACATCATAGCCGCCAAGGCCGTCTGTCTGCAGGAGGCCCAGTCTCCGGATTTCAAGCGCTATCAGGAACAGATCATCCGCAACGCCGGGGCCTTGGCGGCCAAAGTTCAGGAGGAAGGCTTTCGGATCGTTTCCGGAGGCACTGACAATCATGTTTTTCTGGTGGATGTTTTTTCCAATGAGATCACCGGAAAGACAGCCGAAGAGGCGTTGGAGAAGGCCGGCATCACCGTCAACAAGAACGCTATTCCTTTTGATACTCATCGTCCCTTGGTGACCAGCGGTATTCGAATCGGAACTCCCGCCGTGACCACGCGCACAATGAAGGAAGCGGAAATGCAGAAAATCGGAGAGTTGATAGGAAAGGTTTTGCGCGAAGTGGACAATCCACAACTCCAGCAGGAGGTCTTCGAAGAGGTGAAGGCTTTGACGGCTCGATTCCCCCTGTACGCTCAGCGTCTCTCGATGTCACAGTCCAGTGTCGGCTGAGCAGGCCAAGAAATCACTCAGGCAGGGAATGACCCTTGAGGAGATTTTCGGCCCTGGGGGTGTTCTCGAGAAGAAACTTCCCAATCACGAGTACCGAGCCTCACAGCAGATCATGGCGGAAGCTGTGCTGGAGGCCATCCAGGCAGCCCAGCCCCTGTGCGTAGAAGCGGGAACCGGAACCGGCAAGACACTGGCCTACCTGATTCCTGCGCTGTTCAGCCATCGGCGAGCCATCGTTTCCACAGCCACCAAGAATCTGCAGGAGCAGATCTTTTTCAAAGACATTCCTTTTATCAAAGAACATCTGTTTCCCGATCTGAAGGTTGCCTACATGAAGGGGAGGCAGAATTATCTGTGTCTGAGGAGGTTTCAGGAAGAAATCACTGAAGCGAAGGCCTTTGAAGGTGTCCAGGAGGAATGGCAGACGGTTTCTGAATGGGTGAAGCAGACTGAAACGGGTGACCGATCCGAACTGAACTGGATGCGGGACGACGATCCTCTCTGGAGCCATTTGGATGCCCGCAGTGAGAACTGTACCGGCCAGAAGTGCTCCTATTTCGAGGAGTGCTACATCACGCGAATGCGTCAGCAGGCGCTGGAGTCGGATCTGATTATCGTCAACCACGCGCTTTTTTTCGCAAATCTGGCCTTGGAGAATGATGAAATCGGTCGGGTTCTGCCTGATTTCTCGCTACTGGTTCTGGACGAAGGTCATGAAGTCGAGGATACGGTGGCGACCTACTTTGGTCGGCAGATCAGCAACTATCAAGTCGAGGACCTGTGCCGGGATCTGGAGAGAGTTCTTGAAGATTCGGAGCGGGATCAAATCGCCCGAATCCAGACAGGCTTGCTGGCCTTCTTCAGCTTCTTTCCCGGACCGGACGGGCGCTACTCATTAAATCTTTATCAGCGGCCCGACGGTGAGACGGTCGATTTGAGGAGCGAATCTCTGGACCGGATGCAGGGACTTCTGCAGCCCTTGCAAGTTCTCTATCACCGCTTGATGAAACAGACAAAGCGTCCCTCCGATACGGACTCGCTGGTTCGGCGTCTGGAACAAGCGATCGGCACCTTGGAACATATCTTTGATCCCGAGCAAAGTCAGGATGTGTACTGGTATCAGAAGCGGGGGCGGGGAGTGTTTTTGCACGCGAATCCCATCGATGTGGCACCGATTCTTCAGGAAAAGGTGTTCCAGCGAGCCGACACCACCATATTGACCTCAGCGACCCTGTCTACCAACAGGAACTTCGAGTACATCAAGGAGCGACTGGGAGTGCCTGAGCCCAGAGAGGTCATTGTGCCGGGAGAGTTCAATTTTTCGGAGCAGAGCATTCTTTATGTTCCCACATCCTTTCCCGAGCCGCGCTCGGCCGGTTATTTCGACCGGGCACTGGAGGATATTGAAGACATCCTGGATGTCACGCAGGGACACGCGTTTTTG
>JAUXKG010000304.1 GCA_030624355.1 Acidobacteriota bacterium | reverse complement strand
GATGGGACTACCGCCGCCGCACTGAGTCTTTGAGAGCCTTGCCGGGAGCGAACCTAGCCACTCGTCTGGCTGGAATCCGTATCGGCTTTCCTGTCTGAGGATTGCGACCAGTACGCGCGGCTCTCTTGGAAGTTGAGAAGGTTCCAAAGCCTACCAGGGTGACCTTCTTCCCTTTCTTCAGCGACTTCTCCACATTCTTGGTAAAAGAGTCCAGTGCATTCTGTGCTTGTGACTTGGTAATCTTTGCGTCCTTCGCAATGGCTTCAACTAATTCAGCTTTGTTCATCTCTCCTCCTTGTTTTCAAGAACAACCGAAAATAATCCTAAGTCTTCCCAAATGATCCGGTGCTAGGCCGCCTTTCCCATCAGTCGCTGACGAATTTGCCTAAGCGCCTCTTCAAACTGTTCCGATTGAATAGAGTCATTCAACCTCCGATAAAAACCTTCACCCAACTCCAACGTGTCATCCGCGCTATTCTCAAAGTAGAAGTTCGCGACGAAATCCTGGCCTGGCGACCTCACATCAGGCAAGACCCCAGAATCCCTTAACCTGGATGACTGAATCGGCTTGCCATTTGCACGATAGAATAACTTCGTTGAAATTTGCAAGACCGAACCATCTTCCAGATGAAATATTTCCTGGATAGAACCCTCCCCGTTGGTCCTTTCTCCGATCATCTCACCCACACCGTGATCTCTGAGAGCCGAAACAAAGACCTCTGCAGGCCCACTCGTACCACCATCGATCAGAATATAAACGGGAATATCACCTACAATCGGTTCCCTCAAGGACAGGTACTCTGTTTCCTGCCCGTTTCTATCCTTTACGCTCAGCATCTTTCTGCCCTCAGGCAGAAACAAATCGGTGACCTCCAGTACTCTGTGCAAATCCCCCTCTGCCGTTCCACGAACATCGATTAATAGTCCTCGCATCCCCAAAGACTCCAGCATTTTCAGTTTCGAGGACACGGCTTTCTCTACGCCTTCTTCAAAGTGAGGAATCCTCAAAACTCCGATTCCATTATCTACGATGCGAGCCGACACCTCCGGCAATGACATTTCTTTTCGAATCAGACTGATGCGCGAAGGCCGATTGCGCCGTCCACGAATGACTCGAACACTGACCATGCTGTCTTCCGCTCCAAGCAACAACCGTTCTGCTTCCCACAAACTCATTTCTGTGGTCACTCGTCCATCAATCGACTCAATCAGATCTCCCGAACGTAAACCCTCTTTTTCGGCAGAACCGCCCGGAATAGTTGAAACTACATACACGTATCCGTGACGCTTGGAAACGATTGTTCCCGGCGATGCGCTCATCTTTCGCCTAGGCCCTTCAAGTTCCTGATACGTCTTGTAGTCAATAAAGCTTGAGTGCGGATCCAGCGCTTCCATCATACCGTGCAAAGCGCCTAGCATAGCCTTGTCCAGGTCAGGACTCTCAACGTAGTCTCGCTTCACTTTGCTCAGAACATCTGTGAAAATGGTCAGGTCCTGGTAGGTGTCGGTGGGTTTCGACACCCTACTCAACAATCCACCAACCAGACCGTAGGCTACGAAACACGCTGATAAAAAAAGAGTGAATGATTTAGTCTTCAGGAACATCTAATCCTTTAAGCCCGGATTATGCATAAATTCTCTCCTGCATCGCCGCGATCATCCACGCTGACCGCGTTGTCCTTCCTTGGGCTCCTCGGCGTACTGCACGAGTACGCCTGCGGTGCCCTTCGTTGCACGCCTTGTCATCGCGGCACCTGCGGCGCTTCGTGACGAGAACCTATGCATCATCCGGGCTAGGCACCAAGTCTCCGTTCAATGCTATGATTATAGCTTAGGAAGTGTGGTGCAACAACCAAGAAAATGCCACAAATAGCGGATCTCCGCTTGTGCAATGTCACGATGGATGGCTCTGGACGTCGGCTCAAAAACGATCGGGATCGCAGTGACAGATCCTTTAAAAATTACCGTTCGTCCTCTGACAACTTTGTCGAGGGAAACTGTTCAACAGGATACCGAGCAGATTGGCAGGATGGTTCAGGACCACCAAGTCGAAAGAGTGGTCGTTGGGATGCCCCGTCATCTGGGAGGGGGGAAAAGTGAAATTCTGGATGTTATCGAACCTCTTGTCACAAACCTTCGAGAAACTCTTGGGATACCTGTCCAGTGGGCGGAAGAACGCCTGTCGACCAAGCACGCCGAGAAGCTCATGGCCCAAGCAGGCGTTCCGGTTTCGCAGCGCCGCAGTAAGCGAAATGAGTTCTCGGCTGCCGTAATTCTGCAATGGTACTTGGAGGAATCAGGACCAGCATAAAATCGAACCTCCCAAGTTTTCTGGGGGCCTTGGCCAGCCTGACAACCGGTTTTATCCTGCTCTGGCTTTTGGTGGTAATTTGCAGGCCTTACCAGGGTTACCCGGACTCTCACCGAATCATTTCCATACCTTCGGGACAAACGACCTCTCAGATTGCCCACAATCTGGAAGCTGCGGGCGTGATTCAATCTTCTTCACTCTTCCAATGGTACGTGCGCCTCGGTTACACCTCATCATCGCTAAAAGCAGGAGAATACCGTTTCCACAATTCTGCGAATCTACCCGGCGTAGTGAACAAGATCCAGCAAGGACTAGTTCATCACTATAAGGTGACGATCCGTGAAGGAATGACTGTAAGAGAGATTGCGGAACAGCTTGAGCAGGAGGGGTTTGGAACAGCGGAACTCTATGAAAAGGCAATACAACAGACTGCTTCGATTGCCGACCTGGACTCGGTCGCTGAATACCTTGAAGGCTATCTTTTTCCAGAAACGTACTTGGTCACACGAAGCATGACAGAAAGCGAAATTGTCAGTGCCATGGTCAGGACTTTCCGCAGATTATGGACAGCTGAACGCTCCCGGCGTGCCAGGGAGATTGATCTTTCGATGCGTGAGGTGATCACTCTGGCCTCCTTGATCGAGAAGGAAACCGGCCTGGCTAGGGAACGCCCACTGGTTTCTGCAGTCTTTCAAAATCGACTGCGTAGAAACGTCAGACTGGCCTGTGACCCTACAGTGATATATGCTGTCAAACGGGTCAAAGAGTACGATGGAGTTATTAATCAGAGTGATCTGAACCTGGACTCTCCCTACAACACCTATCTATACCCGGGGCTGCCACCGGGGCCGATCTCCAATCCCGGTATGGAGTCAATTGACGCCGCACTCTATCCGGCTGACGTCAACTATCTTTATTTTGTTTCCACCAACGACGGAAGTCATTTTTTTTCTTCCAATTACAGAAACCATCGCCAGGCTGTACGGCAGTACCAACGAAGTAGAGGCAGGTGACAAGAATGAAGAGTACCCTGGCCGGCGAAGACCAATGACCTGCAACGGACGAACCACAATGATGACACTAAGACTACCAGCGGTCCTTACGCTCCTGATTTTTGGCCTGGGAATCGAGGGCATGGCCCAGCAACAGAGATCGTTTATCCCACTTCCTCTGAAAGTTGAAGTGTCCTTTGATCGAGCCTGGGACACGATCTCTGAAACTCTCGATGAGATCGATCTTGAGATTGCTCACCAGAACCGGATCAAGGGAGCCGTGGTGACCCATTATCGAGACTATAGCTCGGGCCCCCTCGTCGATAATCACATCGCCAGAATCGGTGAGAAACCCAAGCTCATCGACAGTCAATGGCTTCAGGTCCGCTACCGGTACGAGGTCCTGGTGGAGTTCATCCACCAAAAAGAGACACTCATCACTGTTCATGCCGACATCACGGCCCTTAAACGAGAATTCCTGGGAACAGAATCCTGGGTGCAAATTGCCACCAACGGAAAACTGGAAGAAGAGCTTCTCACTCGATTTGGTCGGCGACTGTTCGGCCAGAGCTTCAGCCTCGAAACACCCAAAAAGGATTTCTGGGACAGAAGCCCCAGTTACCTCCCCACCGAGAAAGAACGGAATCCGAAAATCATAGGGCCGGAAAGGCCAGGGCAGATTGGCCCTATCGAATAGTGTTTAGCCCGCATTTCTCACACTGTCTCGTAGCGAGGAGTCTCAGGCGCCGCCCTGACAAGGCCTGCGACCGAGGCCCGCGCAGACGTACCATTAGGTACGTTCAGTGCCTCGTTTCATAGATATGGTAACGTTCGCTGATGGGGCTTGCGCGGCGAGATCAAGGAGCAAGGAGAAG
>JAUXKG010000480.1 GCA_030624355.1 Acidobacteriota bacterium | reverse complement strand
CCATGAAGGGAACGAACAGGCCACCCAACACAAAGTAAAGTGTTGCCTGGCCAACCAGTTGCTCAAATTGAAATCCCCCCAGGGCCGGAGACAGGATAAGCAAAATGGGCAACCCGCTGAGCAGGCCTACGAAAACGCCGACGTCGGCACTCGAGCCCGGCATTCCCATTTTCAAAACAAGGGGATTGACGCCAAAGCAGAGGGCCGAAATGAGCGCACAAACCTTGGGATCCATATCTCACACTGCGGTCGAAGGCCGTGGCGGCCGGATCCCAAAAACCACTCCGCCTATTCCTTCATTCACGGATCTGTCCCTCCCCGTGGATAACGAACTTTTCAGTCACCAGACTATCCAATCCCATCGGCCCGTAAGCGTGGAGCTTGGTCGTGCTGATACCAATCTCGGCCCCCAACCCCAGCTGGCCGCCATCAGAAAAGCGGGTCGAAGCATTGGCCAGGACCACCGAGGAGTCTACCCGATCCAGAAATTCCTGAGCGGTGAAGTCGTTGTTGGTCACGATGGCTTCAGTATGGGAAGATCCATATTCTTCAATATGCTCGATAGCCTCCTGCAAGCTGGAAACAACTCGAATGTTCAGGACGAGATCGAGGTACTCGGTATGATAGTCTTCCTGGCTGGCTGGAGCCGCTCCCGGTAAGATTTTGCGCGTCTTCTCCCCCCCTCGCATTTCAACACCCGCCTTCTGCATGCGTTCTGAGAAGACCGGTAGAAAAGTGTCTGCAATACCTTCATGAACCAGAAGGGTTTCCATCGCATTGCAGGTGGCAGGACGAGAGATCTTGGCGTTTTCCGCGATGGACAGAGCCATCGACGGATCGGCGTCCTCATCCACATACACGTGGCACACCCCTTTGTAGTGTTTAATGACCGGAATGCGACTGTTTTCCGCCACAAATCGGATCAACCCCTCACCACCGCGAGGAATGATGAGATCCACGTTCTCCTCCTGCCGGAGCAGCGCGGCCATCGCCTGGCGGTCGCTGGAGTCCAGTAGCTGACAGGCCTCTTCCATTCCCGGCGGCGCCAAAACCTGGTGAATGGTCCTGACCAGAGATCGGTTACTGTGACTGGCCTCCGATCCACCCTTGAGCACGGTCGAGTTACCCGCCTTAAAACAGAGAGAGAAGGCATCGATTGTGACATTGGGACGCGCCTCATAGATGATTCCGATGACTCCCAAGGGAATGGTCTTTTTGCCAACCTTCAATCCGTTGGGCCGCTTCCAGCTTCGCAGAACGATTCCCACCGGATCAGGCAAGGCGGCCACCTCCTGCAGACCATCGACTATGGCACCGATACGCCTTGCATCCAATGCCAGACGATCCAGCATGGCTGTCGACACTCCTTTTTGGCGGGCCGCCTCCAGATCCTGTGCGTTGGCTGCCATCAGCTCGGCAGACGTCTGGGAAGAGTTCAACACCTCGGCTAGCTGCAAAAGAAGGGAGTTCTTGGTCGCGCTGTCCAGATTGGCCACCCTGCGGCCGGCCAGTCTGGCACGCTGGGTGAGATCGCGAATCTCACTCTCCAAAGAGGAATCGACATCGGAAGCCATATCTGCCCTCTTGAGGTACCGGGTCTATGTCAGCAAGACCAGGTTGTCTCGATGAATCACTTCGTCATAATAGGAGTAACCCAGTAGCGACTCAATCTCCTCGCTTTTGCGACCCAGGATCAACGTCACATCGCTGGAACTATAGTGGCTCAGCCCTCTGGCCACCTCAGTTCCGTCTGCCGCAAGCACCCGGACGGCATTGCCGGAGCTGAAATCTCCCTCCACCTTGCTGATGCCAATAGGCAGCAGACTTCTCCCGTCGTCCACGATAGCACGAACGGCTCCCGCGTCCACGGTCAAGCTGCCCCGGGGAATCAGGGAGTGGAGGATCCAATGTTTGCGAGCGGAAAGACTGTCTTCCTGAGGAAGAAACAGGGTGCCCTCCTCCTCACCACTGAGCACCCTCTCAATGACTCCCTCTTTGAGTCCGCTGGCCAACACCGCCGGAACCCCATAATGAGCCGCCTTCTGGATCGCCAATAGTTTCGATCTCATCCCACCTGTGCTGATTCCGCCGGAAGTGCGGTCCTGGGCGTAGTGAAAATGGGCTTCCGCAATCCGCTCGACCACAGAAATCGGTTTCCCGCTGTCCTGAAGATTGGAAGGATCCGTTTCGTAAAAGCCCTCGACCGAAGACAACATCAACAGCAAATCAGCCTGCACCAGGGCGGCCACCTGAGCCGAGAGATTGTCATTGTCGCCGAATTTGATCTCCTCCACGACCACCGTGTCATTTTCATTGACGATGGGAAGTATGCCGGCCGAGAGTAAAGTTTCAAAAGCGTTCTTGGAGTTCAGGTAACGCTCCCGGTTGCGGACATCATCCTGGGTCAACAAAATCTGAGCCGTGTGGTGTCCGTGGCTGGAAAAAAGCTTCTCATAACGAGCCATTAGCCGGCTCTGGCCCACGGCGGCGCAGGCTTGCTTCTCAGGAATCGTCT
>JAUXKG010000448.1 GCA_030624355.1 Acidobacteriota bacterium | reverse complement strand
TTGGGCGATATTCGAAACGCACAGCTTGATCGAGACCTGAATTCCTACCGTGGATTTACACCCCCGGAGGAATTTGTAGCCGAAGGTTTGATCGCACCCAGTTGGGGACACACTTTCAAGTTTCTGAACCTGGGCAATAGCTCCTCTCAAGGCATCTATCTGGGGGTCGGACCCTATGTGTCAGTGGCTACGGACCTCCGAGTGGATCCCGGGCTGATTGATATCCTGGAAAGTGATGTTGACGTTACGATCCCGGCCACAGACTTCCTGGTTACCAATAGATCCTCCGAGCAGCTGGCTATGGCAGTCACAGGAGGGTACCGTGCGAAGTTCGGGTTGTCGGGTCAGGGCACCCTCGGGGAGTCGAATCCAAACGGGATCTACTTGGCAGCAAACTACCACTATCTTAAGGGGTTTCGATACGATGATCTGGATACTAACCTCAATCTTGAAACGGACTCTGCAGGACTGATCACTCTGCTGCCTACCTCAACTCCCCTGGTCATTGATCAGTTGACCTCCACTTCTGGCAACGGTTTCGCGCTGGATTTCGGAGTTGGGGCCATTCTAGACAATTGGGAGTTTGGATTCAGTGCCGATGGAATTGCCAACAGGATCAACTGGAAAGACTTGAAACTGACACAATATGATCTGACCAACCTTCTGACCGGCCAACCTTTCACAGATCGGAGCCTACCCGCTCCAGCAACCACAATCGAAGTGAATCTTCCCGTCAGATATTCGGGCAATGTGGGGTATCATGCCAACACCTGGTCGGTGCTGGCCGACTTTGCGTACGGATTCGAGGACTTCAGCTTCCATGGGGGCACAGAATATCGGCTTTCCCGCCTTGCGTTCCGGGCTGGAAGCAGTTTTTCGAGAGACAGCTGGAACCCTTCCGGCGGCGTTGGGCTGAATCTCACCAGGCGACTTTCCTTTGACGTTGCCCTCTTTAGTACCAATGCAAGCATCCAGCAGGTCCGGGAGTTGGCCTTCGCCACTTCCCTGCGCATTAATCCAGGCCGTTCGGAGTGAGTCTGTGAATGATAAACTGTTGTCATGAACAGTGCGGCTTGCAACAACCTCCAGGGTGGAAGATCATACGATCAATCAATGACTTAGGTGATGCCATGTCCAGACTTTATTTTCTTTTCGCTTTCCTGTTCGCCTTTTCAACCCACATTGCCCTCTCAGAGGAAAAAAGGGACGGTTCGCTGCAAGACAAAGCCTCGGCCTCAAACCAACAATACGAATACCGCTTACTGGCCACCAGTAAAACCTCGACCACGCAAAAGGAGATGAACCAGGCCGGCGAGGCCGGTTTTCGCTTCGCAGCGGTGATGGGCGGAGACACCGCTTTCGGCGGATCAGAAGTTGTGGTGGTGATGTCCAGAGATGGAAAGAGCCACAAAGGTGATTACCAATACAAGCTTCTGGCCACTTCAAAGACCTCGACCATGCAAAAGGAACTCCAGGAGGCTGGGGATGAAGGATTCGAGTACCGGGGCCAGACCGTGTTTAAAACCAAATTTGGAGGGCAAGAGGTCGTTATTATTCTGGAGCGTGACCACAACAATCCATCCTCACATTACAAATACAAGCTCCTGGCCACCAAGAAAACGTCCACCATGCAGAAGGAATTGAGCGAAGCCGGGGACACAGGGTTCGAATTTGTCGGGCTCACTGTCAGTAAAACCCGCTTCGGGGGAGCTGAGCTGGTTTCCATTCTCCGCCAACAAGTGGATCGCTGATGCCGGGCTTGGGGGCTTAGAAAAGACAGTAACCCTCTCTTCTCTCTTTCTTTCAATTCAGCTTGCAGATGTAGCGCCCACCTTCGAAATCGCTGAAGAAATGGTCGCTCAAGGGATGTTCAATGGGATCGTGACATTCATCCGGCTCCAGGTTTCTTTCCGTCACGTAAGTCGTATGCTCTGCCTGGTCGACCAGGACGTGGTACCAGGGCTCGTCCTTGGGAGGGCGGCTCTTGGCCATTTGCTCATACCATTCCTCTGTGCCCTGAAAGGTCGCATCGACATCGACAATGACCCCGCGATAATCAAAAAGCAGGTGATGGACGAGCTGACCAATGGAGAACTTGCAGGTAGTCTCAGTCATAGGTATTGAGCCACGATATTAGCATGAGTGTCGGCAATAGGGCCGAACGGCTGAGGATCTGGACCCACTTCCTACTCCGAGTCGGCCCTTTTTTGCTTTTCCACCTGTTTACGGATGGATTCTGCTGAATGAAGTTTCCCTTTGCCAACCCCAGGACAAGAAGACTGGATACTGTCAGCCCATCTTTTGGCGCTCATGTTTTCAGGCCAAAAAGGCCAGGTTCGGCACTGAGTCGGGCGGGCTTCATAGACGGTGCACTTCTTCTCGGAAAGGTAAATACAGTCGGGACTCCCGTTTTCAGCCAAGTGATAAAACCCATCGGATTGAGCACAGTACTGGTGTGTGAACTCACGAGTGGTGGTCTTGAAAAACTCAGCCAGGTTTTTCCGATCTTTGCGCGTGAGATAGACATAGCCGTATTCACCACGAGAAGTACAGCAGTTTCCCGATTGCTGACATTCAAAGCGAATACCCTGACTCCACCAGGGGGACCGCTTTTTCTTACCCATCTCTCGCAGTGTAGGATCGGCCAGAGACTTCTGTCCAACTTGGAGGCCTGGACAGAGGCCGAAAATTCTATCCGAGGGAGTTAATTAGCACAGTCGCCCCGGACATCCTGTGGTGAGAATGTCGAGGGCATCGGTGGAACAGAATTTCTGCCCCAGGAATCAAGTCTT
>JAUXKG010000400.1 GCA_030624355.1 Acidobacteriota bacterium | reverse complement strand
GTTCTGGTCCTTTGCCAATGATCTGTACACGCCCGAAGAGGGCGAGCGCCTCTTTGTAATCGTCGCCTTCGGCGGTTCCTCGGGAGCTGTTTTCGGAAGCTTTTTGAGCGGCCGTCTGTTTGGCGTTCTGGGAATTTATGAGCTCCTGCTTGTGGGTGCGATCACACTGTTCGCCAGCGTCGCGGTGATGAACCTGGTCGACCGCCGGGAGGGTGGTGGTTCTAACCTGGCCGCTTCCGGTCAGATACCGGTGAAGGAACAGACACTGGGAAAGAGCGGCGGCTTTAAGATCGTCTTCAACAAGAAGTATCTTCTGGGCATTGCCTTGTTGATACTGCTACTCAACTGGGTCAACACAACAGGCGAATACCTGCTGGGTCGGACCGTCACACAGGCCGCCCTGCAAGCTGTGGCTGAGCAATCGGCAGCGGGCCTCTCTCAGGATGAATTCATTGGCCGCTTTTACTCCGACTTTTTTGCGGTGGTGAATCTGGTAGGCCTGTTGCTGCAGCTTTTTGTGGTTTCCCGCATCTTCAAGTATCTGAGCGTTTCGGTGGCCATTCTCTTTCTGCCAATAATCGCCTTTACCGGCTACACTTTGCTGGCACTCTATCCGGTCCTGGAGGTCGTCCGATGGGCAAAAACAGCCGAGAATGCCACTGAATACAGCCTGAATAATACGGTCCGGAGCGTGCTCTTTCTGCCCACTACTCGAGAGGAAAAATACAAGGCCAAACAGACGATCGACACCTTTTTCGTACGCAGCGGTGATGTTCTCTCGGCTGTTCTGGTTTACCTGGGAACCAGCTGGTTACTTTTGACAACGGAGCAGTTCGCCATGTTCAACCTGGTGTTGGTGACCGTCTGGCTGATCCTTGCCGTGTTTATCGGTCTGGAATACCGCAGGATGACCAGAACTGACGGTTGAACTGTAGCCCGGATGATGCATAAGTTCTCTACTGCAGTGCCGCAATCATCTGAGCGCAGTGAAGAAAACCTATGCATTATCCGGGCTTGTTTACTAATCAACGATCGGTATGTCTATAGTGGCTCGTTTCTTAAATAGCATTGACACTGCCACCGTCCTGGCAACAGCTTCGGCTGTGATGATCATCGCCTTTCAGGTGGCGGGTAAAGCAGTTCGCGATGCCTTCTTCCTTTCTAACTATGACGTCACCTTGCTGCCTGTCATGCTGGTGGCGGCTTCAGCATTCTCGATAGTCACGGTTCTGCTCACCGGCCGCGCAATGTCCTCTCTGACTCCCGCCAGGTTTGTCCCGCTGGCTTTTCTTTCCAGTGCGCTGTTGCTGCTGGCAGAATGGCAACTCTCACAAGGATTTCCGAAAGTAGCCTCGGTAGCAGTCTACTTCCACATCGCAGCCCTTGGCGGAGTCTTGGTTTCCGGTTTCTGGTCCATCGTAAACGAGCGCTTTGACCCCCGCACGGCCAAGAAGCGGGTCAGCTGGATTGGAGCCGGAGGCGCGATGGGAGGCCTGCTGGGTGGAGTGCTGGCAGAACGGGTGGGAGCTAGTCTGAGCTTATCCTCCATGTTTCCAATCCTGTCTTTGATTCATCTGCTGTGCGCAGGTCTGTTGATCGGGTTGAGCCTGCCGGAGATCGGCAGGCGTCACTCGGAGAGAACCACCAGGAAAGAAAGCTCGACCACCACCTTGTCCGGTCTGCAGACACTGAAAAGCGTGCCCTACCTGCGAAACCTCGCCTTGCTGGTTTTTTTGGGCACAGCCAGTGCGGCCTGCATCGACTACGTGTTCAAAACCCAGACCGTGAATACCTATCAGCAGGGGGAAGCGCTCATGCGGTTCTTCGCCATTTTCTACACGGCCACCGGAGTGCTGACCTTTCTGGTGCAAATCTCGTTCTCCCGCCTGTCCCTGGAGAAACTCGGCCTGGGGAAAACAGCCGCAGCACGCCCTTCAGTGCTGGCCTTGGGCGGAGTAGCGGCTCTTGCGGTACCAGGGCTGGCAGGTGTGGCTGTCGCCCGGGGTCTTGAGGCAATCCTCCGCAACTCACTGTTTCGTTCCGCCTACGAGCTGTTTTTCACACCTCTCCCTGAGACTGAGAAGAGGTCAACCAAATCAATGATCGATGTGGGATCGGAACGATTGGGCGATATCGCCGGCGGTGCTGCGGTTGGCTTGATTCTCATAATCGCCCCGCAGATCGCGAACTCACTGATCCTGACCTTGGGAATCGTCAGTGCCTCGGCAGGCATTTGGGTGGCCAATCGCCTCCAGCGGGGCTATGTCTCCACCTTGGAACGAAGTCTGTTGAATCAGGCCGTAGATCTGGAGCTGTCGCAAGTCGAAGATCGGACCACTCGAGCCACGCTGGTCCAAACCATGGCGGCAATGAGCTTGAGCGACCTGCCGCAATTAGCACCATCCCAGCCGATCGAAAGGACAGGTTCCACCGCTGCCCGGGAACTTCGGGATCGGCAAAGGGATACCCTTGGGGAAAAACCAGTAGACTTCCTCTCGACCCTGGATTCAGGCAATCCCGATCAGATCAAACAGACTCTGGGCCGGGAACCGCTTGAGCCCGACTCGATACCACGAGTGATTCCGCTGCTGGCCTGGGACGAAGTTACGGGTCAGGCTACCCGGGCGCTCCTCGACTCGTCAGCAGATATCGGTCCCCACCTGACCGAGGTGCTGCTCGATTCGAATCAAGAGTTCACTATCCGGCGGCGGATACCCAGAATCCTGGCCGCCCGACCCTCCCAGGAGGTCGTCCAGGCACTGCTTCAGGGATTGAGGGACACCCGCTTTGAGGTACGGTTTCAGTGCGGATTGGCCCTGTCTCGAATCCGGACCAGCCACCCTCAGCTTGCCGTCAGCCAGCAGCAAGTCTTTGACATCGTTCTGCAGGAGGTAACGGTGGAACGGGGCATTTGGGAAAGCCGCCGCCTGCTGGACGAGCTGCAGCAGGGCGAGGACTCACCCATTGTGGACCAACTGATTCGGAATCGAACCGATCGCAGCCTGGAGCATGTATTTACCGTCCTGTCGCTGGTCCTGCCCCGGGAGCCTCTCAAGATTGCCTTTATGGGACTTCACACCGACGATAACGCGTTGAAGGGAACGGCTCTGGAATATCTGGAAAGCGTCCTCCCCCCGGACATCCGAACTAAGATGTGGCCCTTTCTGGAAGTTAAACCCATGCGCCACAAGCAGACTCGTTCCAGAGAAGAAGTACTGGAGTCATTGCTGCGCTCCCATGAGTCGATCGCCGCCAGATTGGATGAGCTCCAGACGAAAGATCGGGGATGAAGTACTGCCACGGCCTGAAGCG
>JAUXKG010000240.1 GCA_030624355.1 Acidobacteriota bacterium | reverse complement strand
CTGCATAGTGCGTCATCCGGTCGATGACCTGGCGCCAGCCATGCTCGTCGTATCGAGTGCGAAAAGTCAGTTGGTAGGCATGGCACCAGTTG
The DNA here is from genome assembly GCA_030624355.1 of Acidobacteriota bacterium. GTDB lineage: Bacteria > Acidobacteriota > UBA6911 > RPQK01 > JADFOI01 > JAUXKG01. Next base: position 4,819 of record JAUXKG010000240.1, on the reverse strand, counting down.
CAGGTCCTGACAAATAGCCTCTTTTCTTGGCTGGTGCCGGAAAGATTCATCAGCCACTCCGCGCCGCTGAGCTGTCCGGCAATATCCACTGTGGTGGGCAGCAACTCGGAATCGGAAACACGTTCCAGAACAATTTCCTGCAGCTGATTGGCCCCATTAATCTGTACGGACTCTCGCCGGTAAGGTTTAAACTCCAGTGGTCTGGCGATGCGCAAGGTATAGGTTCCTGCCGGCAGTTGAGGAAATTCGTAGCGACCCGCTTCATTGCTGTAAACAGTTGTCCGAATGGAGGTCTCCTGCCATATTAATTGGACCATGATCCCTTCGAGCGGGTTGCCGGAAGCCTCCCGCACCGCTCCCCTGGGTCCGCCGTTCAGGTTGTTTGTTACCTGAAGCTCAGCACTGGGCTCAGCTTTTGCGCGATACCATGGGTTGGGTGGTGGCTCGTCCCCCTCGAAGCAGCACTTTCCTTCTCGAACATAAGTGATCAAATCCGCGATATCCGCATCATTCAGGGTGTAGCGATAGGCTGGCATCCCGGGTCCACCATTGCGAATTTTCGCAGCCACGTTTTCATCGGTGACCGGTCTTCCGTCAGACAATCTGGGGCGTTGGAAGAGATCCTTCAGCAAAGGAGCAGGAGTTCCCGCCTTTACCGTGTACTGATTGTGGCACATCCAACATTTGAAAAAGTAAATTTCCTCTCCCCGTGGGGCGCCGCTCCTGGCAGCCGACTGAAAGGTGTACTGCCTGGTCGAGCGTTGCAGATCATCCGTCAGGATGGCACGCCCGCTTCCCTGGCTGGCCAGGGAAGCGCTGGCTTCTTGGTAGAATCGCGCCGCAATGTACTTTTCCGGTGATGGCAGAGGAGGTTTCATGGCACCCATGATCTCGCCAAGCTGAATGATCCGTTTGAGGCCGGATCGCTCGATTCTGACGCTGGGAATCAAACCAAACCTGGGATCCACAGCCTGTTCATAGGTCCGCCGTGCCTGGGCGAAGGAGTTTTCACCTGGTGCCGCTAGAATTGTGATCGCCTCCTGCCTGTTTTCCGGTTTTCCTTCCGCCACTTCACCCACCGGACCCAACCCTGTGAACCCTTCTACACTGAGAATATCCTCTGCTTGAGAGTGGCATGGAGAGGCCATAAAAAGAAACACACCGAAAAACAAAACTGGGATCTTCACTGCAACCTCCATAAAGCTTCCACGGTTTTTTCTGTTAGCCCAGCTGCGATAACGATGGATAAGCCGGACCTGGATGAATCACCGATATTTGACCAAAAGGTAAGCCCTGTTGGAACTTCCACCGAATTTTTCGTCCTGAAAGGGATCCGGATTCCGGACCGTAATGGGGAAAGCACCAACGTGCGCGATCGACTCCGCCGGAATCGTCACACGCAATTCTTTCTCACTGACCAAAGTTGTCGGTACCGGAACACCGTTAAAATCGACGGCCGATCTATCGGTGAAGTTGAGCCCCTGGACGGTTAAATTGAGTGTCGGGCCGCCCTCAGTGATGACTTCCGGGGACACGGATTCGATTCCGGGAGTGGGCTGTCCAAACGCTGTGGTACGCCAGGTAATGGTCTTTAGAGCCGACAGCCATCGCTGTCCATCTACCTCCCGGCGGGGCAAGGGATTCTGGTACCAGCGATGGTATCCGCGCTCAACGACGTTGCCGTCCATGATGACCTGCTCGATCTCCATGGTGTTGCGGATATCGGCCAGTGGATCCTTACTGAGGATAATCAAGTCGGCAAGCTTTCCTGGCTCAATCGTCCCGACTCGATCCAGCACGCGAAAGCCTTGGGCGGGATTCCGGGTTGCGCTGAGAATGGCCTGCATCGGAGTCAGCCCGGCCTCTTCTACCAGGATCTGCATTTCCTGGTGCACGGCCAAACCAGGTACCGCCCAACTGGAGGCATCCGTACCCGCTAAAACCATTCCTCCGGCCTCTACAAACATTCGAATAAATCGCAGCATGTTCAGGTAGCCCTGATGTCGCCTCTCCCACTCCGAGGGCTCCAAATTGTCGAATTCTTTGTAAGTATCGAGGATCTTAAAGCGCCTCTGCTCGGGAATATAACTGAGATTCGGGTTATTCAAGAGACGGTAGCCCTGGAGTTCAAATTGATCTCGATTCTTATGAAATCCGCGTCCTTCGGCAATAAAATCGGGTTCCAGCCAGACTTCTCGCTCTACCATCAGCTGGATCAATTCGGCAGCCTTGCGCTCGTCCATATCGACAAAAGGCGTGGGATCGAGCGAATGCACTTCGATGTTGCCGAAGTCCTTCCATTGGTCTGGAGACTTGACTATGGAAATGTGGACTCCTGCCGCGTGCTCCAAGCCGTCCACACCGGCCAGGACGGCCTCGCGAGCATACACGGTGGGTCCCAGGGGCTGGGCCACCACGGGCAATCCGACTCGATGCGCCTCTTCAACTGCCACCCGATAAACCTCCACAGGTGGCCCCCGGTGAACCTTGATCATGTCTGCTCCGGCCTCGATAATTCGTCTTGCAACCTGCCTGGCTTCCTCCGCGGACGTCACCACCATACGAGAAGCAAGCCTCTGATCCTCGGGCCTTCGGCCGCTCAGCATTGCAATCCGTCCGCCGGCCAGACTTCCCGCGGCGACGTACAACCTCGGCCCGGCAATTCTTCCCTGCGCAATAGCGTCTCGCTGGGCCACACCCCATTCCCCCCCACCGCCGATCTCAAAGATGGCGGTCACCCCGTGGGTTAAGGTGAGCTCGGGCATCCAGTCTCGATAATGACAATGCGCATCCATCAAGCCCGGCAGAATGAACTTGCCGTCCGCCCTGATCACCTGGCTGTCGCTCGGATAACTCAAGCTCCCCTTCTGCCCAACGGTCCGGATTCTGTTGCCTTCGATGACAATGAGAGCATTCTCCACCGGCTCTCCTCCATTGCCGTCAATCAGGGTCCCCCCCTCAATCACAAGGGGGACAGTGCGCTGTCCTTGGAGAGAGCCGGCTAAGAGCGCCAGGCACACTGGGAGCAAGCCGATGAGGAGCCAGCGCGGAATACCTTTCAACATTTCCACCTCCGTTGAATTTTGATCATCCTACTTGCTATCCCCTCCCGGTGCAACAGCCCGACCTAAGTACTCCGCAGTCAGGGCGGATCATTTCGTCATTGCAGTAGACCGGATGTGAGAAATACGGGCTAGGTCCGGTAGCAGATCCCCTCCGCAGGCAACAAGCCCCTGAAGTGGAAGCGAGCTGTGGGCCCCTGTCCTGTCAGCCATGAAAACCCAACTTGGCCCTCTTCCAGATGGGTGTAAAAATGGTGAGCAGCTTGAGGAGCGGCCACCAGAATACCTTTTCTCGCCAAGGGCTCAAAAACCTTGATGAACTGGCGCGCGACCTGTCCAAAACCGTGCAAAACCATAAGAAGAGGATGGAGCCCCTTTCGGTCCGAGACCTGGGCACTGTAATAAACGGTATGGGATATCTGCATTTTGCCGTTCTTGCCTTCTCTGGCCACTGAGGAAAGAGAGGCCAGCGGGAGAGAAGTTCAATGAGCAGGAAACATTTGATATTAGCTGAACAACCTCCTTGCTTCCAGGGTCTTTACTGGTAAGAATAAAGAAAATGAGCTTTGCGATAAATAAGATCTCTGACTCGATTCAACGAGAGCCCCCTGTAAAGGCCACACCCAGAGAGACGACGGCCAATTCATATCTGGTTAAGGTAGCGCTATGCTTCTTTCTCGTCGGTCTGGCCTACGCGCAGAGCGAAGAGTCCGACTCCGAGAAACTCTCGGAGCTTTCTCCAGCGGAAGCTGTTGACATATTGAACGAGTCTCCTTGGGCTCGCCAGCAAACGATCACTCGGGTGGTCGGGGGCTTTGGGAGCGGGGTTTTCGGCGAGAAGGAAATCTTCAGCAGGTATTTTGTGCGAATTGTTTCTGCCCAACCGGTCCGCAAGGCTTACCTAGCCATCAGAGAAGAGCTGAGACAGCAGGCGCTGAGAGAGTCGGAAGAAACTCAGGAATCGGAGCAGCGGGACGTCTTGGCTCTACTGCCGGACGATTATCTGGTTCTGGTTGTAACTTTTCGTTCCAACGATCCAGAACTAGAGCGAGAGGTACTGAATATTCTGGGGGCACAGACGACAGGAATACTTCGCACCAAGGCCTTTCTTTCCACCAGGCGTTTCCCACAAGTGGAAATCGAAGCCTACTTTCCTCCGCTGGAAGAAGCTGTAGGGGCCAAGTTCGTCTTTCCCAAGCGTGTGGATGGTCAAGCCATCTTCGAACCAGACGAAGAGTCGTTTGTTTTTGAAGTGGATTTTCCGGAAGATGCACCCGATCTTTGGGTCACCTTTCCGGTCACCGAAGCCGTCTTACCCTCAGCCTTCGACCAAGAGATCTCCCTAGAGATGTATCTGCCAGACATTGCTGAGTTCCGTATTCTGACCGAGCGAAGCGGCAGCCTGGTCGACCTGGAATCGAATCGAGTTGCCGCAGTTGTCAATGTCTTCCCGATGCAGCAAGCGGGGACGATTCGCGGGTCTATTTATGAGTTTCACCGCAATGACGCCCTGGACGCCCGAAATTTTTTTGACCCGGTAGGCGAGCCACTGCCGGAGTTCAAAAGGAATCAGTTCGGAATCGCCCTCAATGTGTCGCTGGGTCGCCGGTTGAATATCTTTGGCTCTTACGATGGTCTCCGAGTCCACGAGGGGTCCACGCTCGTTTCCCTCGTTCCAACCGCAGCCATGAAGCGTGGGGACTTCAGCCTGCTCCAAGAAGAGTCGGGACTCACGTTGTGGGATCCTGTTAGCGGGG
>JAUXKG010000129.1 GCA_030624355.1 Acidobacteriota bacterium | reverse complement strand
CTCAAGGTCATGTTTTCCACAACTTTGGTTTTGAAACTTTTGTGGTCGTGTTCTGGCATACAAACCTCCTTATCTTCGGCTAGGGGGTTGGTGGTAATCCGGTCGGTACTTCCGGTGTGACCGGAATATTTTCCGGTGTTACCGGAATTACTTCCATCTGCATCCGCGCTCCAGGACGAGTGGCTTTGAATCTGGATTGATTTCTCTCCCAATACAGTTGGTTCAGTTGGGTGTTAATCTCCTCCAGGTTTTTCACGCCTGGCATGGCTCTTGCAGCTTCGAGAAGGTTTATTTTTATCTTTAAACGGTCAAGACTTTGGGCAATGTTTTTTACGTCCATTAAGGGGCCAGGTTGTTCTTGAATGACTTTCAATTTAGCCCAAAAAGCCGCTGGATCTTCATCCACAAGTTGAGCTTCGATAGCGGCATCCGTCGCTGCTTGGTATTTATCACCCAATTCCATATTCACTCGACTCGCTTCATACGCCATCATCTCATCTGGGGTCGGCGCGACAAGTTTTGAGTCCAGAGCATCCCGAGCAATGTTCCTCTTTGCAACATTGAACTCCGAGACTTTATCTTTCTGTTTCACAGGGTCCAAAGCTCGCTGCACATGGTTAATAAAGCTCAGGGTGTCTTGGGCGTCCTTCAACACTTGTCTATAGTGGCGCTGATCGGTTGTTTCCGACTCCCCTTTATTCTTTTGGCCATTGTATCGCCGTGTTTCCCGCGCCAACTCCTCGTAGAAAGTGTCAACCGCCAAAGATCGTCTTCCTTCACGCCCACCTGGACGCACTAGCGAACTGAGTATTGGCACTCCTTCGAGCTCCTTAAGGGAAATCCTTCGACTTGGAACGCCTAGACCAAGAGTGTCTAAAATGTCAGGACCAAGCCCTCCAAAGAAACCTCTAATCGCATGGTCAACCCTTTTTGGAGACACTGTTTCGGGAAACATATCACCAAGGATTCCAGAAAGTTTTGAGGTATAAGGTCCACGTTGGTCTCCGGGGGGGTCGCTCAACTCACCGAGGTTAACGATTGGAGAGTCTGTAAAGAACCGCTCGTTCGCATATTGCTCCAGCACAACGCCCGGAATGACGGGAAGTGCCGCAGGATTCACCTGTTCCGACCATAGACCAAAGACTTCTTTGATAGCTTCAGGATCTTGCCGGTACATAGCGTCCCAGAATGCTTCCGGAACCGCAGTAAAGATAGTTCCCCACTCAAAGCCTCTTGGAATTTGCCAGATGTGTTTGCCGTCGTCGATGTTCCAGTAGGTGAATCGCTCCCAATAGGGCATGTCCGTGTACCACTCTTCGTCCTTGTTCAACCACCAAAGCGCAAGGGTGAGACTGGTCAAGCCCATCACTCCTCGAATGACCGTCCTTTTGGGCTTGTTCTTGAACGTCCTGAGTGTGAGGCGAGTACCTTGAATCTGTGCGTTGAAGAAAGGAACAGCCTGGTTGACCATCTGACCAACACTTCCTCCTGCGGAGAAATCGACGGTGACTCGCTTCGTATCCAAGAGCAGCTGCAAGGATTGGGCGAAGGACATGGGTTGCCCTGGCTTCCAGCCCATTTCTTTTGCCCGAAGTCTCAGTTCGGCTGTTCGTGTGGCTGACTCTGGGATCTGCATGATCTCTCGTAAGTGATCAATAGGGTTCGTGACGACCTTCATAACCCGTCCTCGGAATAATCTCTTAGCGGCTCTCCTGGTAAATCGAATGTCTATACCAAGAGGCTGAGAGACTTCTGCTCCAAGCCGACGCATCAGATCGTAATGTTCTGATTTCTTTCCATGCCTAATAATGTCCTGCATCTGGAAGGTCCAGGCAGCTGCCAGCTCTGCTGGATTGGCATTACTAGCTGTCTGCATGAAAAAGGTCTGAAGATCTCGGGCGGGATTCCGTACCCAGGCAAAGGACGCTCGTAAGCCAGTCGTTCCAAGACGGAACAATCTCGCCGGTTTACCGAGGACAATATCCCATCCTTTGGGAAGGCGGTAAACATCCAACCCCGACAAAGACGCGTACAGTTCCGGATCAATCTGAAACCATCGAACTACTCCGTTTTCCACGAGCGGAATGATCGGATCCATCCCTTTCGGGTGTTGGGCGGGGATGAAAAAGGTCAGGATCGAATCCAGGATTTCTTCAGGGGATTCCAGCTTCTGAAATCCCTCTCCCTTGAGCAGAACATCTTCTGCTGTTTCACCGATCTCGATTCCCTTTTGTTTCAGAACAGCAAGAACCTGTGACGTACTTATAGTGACTGGAACAACCCCACGATCGACTTCCTCGATCATATGGCCCATCCCTTCGATGTGTCTCAACTTCAGGATTTGATCAATGATAATTCGTTGATGGGTTTTAAGGATGATATTCGTAGCATTCTCGATCATCACTTCAAAGGGATCTCTGATTCTGCGCCCGGAACCTCTCATTCTGTTGGTGATACTTCCGGTCGACCACCCCCCGCGCAGTCGCCTGACGTAGTCAGAGTCTATATCGTCCAACACGCGGGCCAAGGGAATGTAGTCTTGGCTTTCCTCTATGATTTTATCGAGGGCTTGCTGTGTGATTAAACCACCTTGAACAGCGTAATTGAGTACCCCCCGATTCCACTCATAGACCTTCTGGGCAGCTCTCTGAAATTCCGGAGTCTCGTAATGTTCTACAAGAAATTCGGCATCGGCTTTCGAGATTCCAGGATTCTTATCCTTGCTCCATCTTTCCAGTGCGCGTCTACCCCAGAGATAAAGAGTAAATTCTTCTCTCTGATCTTTCACCAAGGCTCCAGCATCTTCCAGGCTAGGCCCGACAGGAACGCCAGCGATATTGATCATATGATCTTCAACCATATAGGCCGCTCTTGCAGTATGGGTGTGTCGAAGGGCATGAAATGTCAATGCTGGATTTTCCTCAATCGCTATCCCTGTTCCTTTCAGTGTGATAGCAGTATCGGTGAGGTGCTCATATGCGGATCCAGCCTCGACCCACTTTTGATAGGAGAACAGATCCAGGATTGAAAGAAGTCTCTGCTTAACGGTCGGAGTGATAGCGGCCTTCATTGCCTTGCCCCTCTGCACAGCACCTTGAAGTCGCCATTTGGTAACGGCTGACTTGGCTTCGTTGAAGGCGTCCGCGATCTTTGGGTTGTCCTTCAGGAACTCCTGAACAAACCATTTGTGGGTCTGAGGGGCTTTTCGAGCTGCTTCAATATCGGTTGTCAGTTCGAGTCGGATGAACTCAGCAAACCCTTCGCGCTTGTATCCACCCTCCGGGTGCTTGCTTCTGTATAAGTCCTTCCCCATTTTTACGAGTTCAGCTCGCACTACCGGAGGACGAGTTTCCCAATGGCTTTGTCCTCCTCTGAGGTATCCGAATACTGCTTTATCAAGTGCGTGGCCCATCTCATGGGCAGCAGTTGGAAGATTGTTCGCAACTCTCAATCGAATGACTTCTGCTAAAACCTTAAAGATACCTCTGGCCTTCTTCCTAAACCTGTGTAAGCGGAACGGAACTGTTCGATCGGCGGCGGTGAGCACATTCTCGAAAGACTTAATGATCTCTGGCGCACCCATGGGCTTTCCCTTTTCCGTCAGTCGGTCTAGCATTTCCATTTCCATATCCCGTTCTGCATTGAATCCCAGGATTGGATCTTCTACATTCTGCTGAAAATCCGCTGGAATCTGGTCTAAACCAAACCCTGTTGCCGACTCCGTTTTGAACGGGAATAACACTTGTTCTGGTGTTGCTGGAAGCGCAGAAGCAATCGCTGGACCACCCTCTGGAGAAGGCGGTAATGTTCCAGGTTCTGCTGTCTCTCCAGGCAAAACATCGGGGTCACCGTATGTAGCGGCCTCCGGACGTACGTCTGGCTGCATGCCAGTCCTGTCTTTAACCGCTTTGTGGCGTTCGAGGAGTCCCGCGAGAGCGTTTGGACCTTCGACTGCATCAAGCGGAATGAAAAATCTCCGCTTGTAATCAATCTTTTCTTCTTTCAAGCCAAAGCTGGTCAGTTCCTCCTTGTTGTAATTTCTACCAGCATCCAGCTCCATGCGATCTTCTCTTTTAACCTTCGTCATGAGAAGTCGCCAACCGTTGTCCAGCTCGATCATCGACCCGTTGTTCAAGACCAAGTCGTAGATTTCCTGTGGTGTGGCCTTCCCTAACGGAGTACCAATGCCAAGTCTCTGCTTAAGCCCTCCTATTTCCTTGGCTTGGACCGAAATGCCAATGTGAGAGCTACCGTCGTCCAGAGTTGCTCGAACCACACCCAAGCGTCTGATCTGCTCGTCTCCCGTGACCTTGTCATAGATCGGGAAAATGGGTGCTGTTAGAAGGTGAACCGGTTTCTTTACGCTATCGGGGATCTCGGCGTATTCTTTGTTCCATTGTGTTTCAGCGGCTTCTTCAGTCAGTTGGGTGAAGTTCTGATCTTCCTCGAGTTGGTAAGCCTCGACCTCATGTGCATTTCCTGTAGGACTTGAGAGGAGGACCTGGGCCTGATAACCCTCTTTCCCGGACTGAAGTGCTTGATGGCTCCACTTTGATTTCTCAGTTTTGTGGGCAACGTAGATCTTCTCGCTTCGCTTATTGACGAAATAACCCATTGGCTTAGTCGTCATAGGACTGTCGCCAAAAGCCATCTTCGGTACGGGAAATTCCCCTTCAAGCTCGATGAGAAAAGTCTCAGCCTTGGATTCCGGATGGGTATAAACAATTTCTGGCTTGCCTTTCAGCACAAGGCTAGTTGGACGACGGTTGCGCTCGTCGGTGACTTGTGTCACTCCAACGTCAAAGGTTCCATCTTGTTTCGCTATTTGAGCTATGCGCTGATATTCGGCGTAGAAATGCTCAAAGACACTGTTTTGAACATCGACGTGAAGGGCCATGATCCGATTGAGAAAGCGATTAACATCCGTTAAGTGCTGCTTTCTGAGCTTGCCTTCGGCAGAGGCAATTCCCATCCGCTGTAGGAGCTGCATCCCTGTCTTCACGCCTTCAATAGCGTCCCTCTGTATCGCTCTGTAGGTCTCAGAAAGGGCTGCTTCTCCGTACTGATCGGTAATGTCTTCGACTTCAAAGAGGCTTCCACCGAGCGTTTCCCGACCGCCTTTAGTTAAAGCACCAAGGCTTGCCAGTCGTTTGGCTACGGTATTAATCAGGCGTTCCTGGCCGCGTAAGTTGGTCTTCAGTAACTTGATGATCGGAGGCTCAGCCTGAAAAGAACGATGCACTCGGCCAAAGGCTTGCATCTGTTGATCTGCGCTCCAACTGAGCTGCATCGCGTAGAAAACACGACGTTCCTGATTCTTTGCGGTTTTGTCTGAATGTAGAGAAATACCCGTCGAAGCTGCGCCGGTGATGATGGCAACCCTTACGTCCTCATTTTGAAACCTGGCAGTTTCATGCAAGTTGAGATCTTTGAAAGACACACCCTTTATTTTTCGTTTTTCGGGTTTGCCTTTGACTATCCTACGGGGACGACCGGAAATCTCTGCAATGTTCTGCACTCCGAAGTGATCGACGATCTCATCCATAGGATTGGAAGGAAGTTGGATATCAGAGACCTTGTCAATTAATTCTTGTTGCTTCGCCAAGTTTTCTCTGTTGATGAGAGGTTCACCGTCCTGAAGAACCGGCACTGGACTCGTTCTCCCGGTCGCTGCATCGTACTTGTCCTCGTGTTGCTCAAGCGGGAATTGGCTTTCAATCAGTTGCACGATCATTTCTCTGGGCGTGAGATCCAGATTCTCTGCGTCTTCCCCGGCTGCTGTGGCTTTCGTGATAGCTCGATCCGTTTGAGCTTGATTGGTGTTATAGAGACTGATCACCGTAGATCGTCCAGCTGCCAGATCCCTATCCGCAGCAGAAAGTAGATCAGGCAACTGATAACTCATCATGAGCTGGAGGAAAAACTGCTGCTGCCTACTGTAGAACTGACTAAATGCAGTACCGCCTTTTTTCTGACCGGTGTTTTCTTGTGCTTCCTCAAACGCCCCTAGGAGATCGTCCCACAGGTCAGCCATTTCGTTGTATTGTCCGACCTGTACGGCATTGAGATCATGGGTAATGGTCTCGTAGTCAACGCCCTTATAACTGATTGTCCGGCTAATGTAAGCACCGATCGACTTCAGGTCTCGGGAAAGCATTTCCATGGCCCCGATACCGCCTCGCGTCATGGCATTGAGAAAGTCCATGAAGGTACTAAAAGGACCGCCAGCTCCCCATAGTCCAAGACGCTGCATATAGCCCATATTGCGCGGGACGGTAGCTCCTGTGGCACTCACATAGACGATTTTGGCCTTGGGGAACGCTTCTTGTACTTCGAGGCCCATAGCACCACGATCGGTCCCGGCCTTATCACTGACAGTCCCGCCATGCCCCGTCCCGATAGCGTTCTTCATGGCGTGAGCCTCATCGAAGACAATGACACCATCGAAATCGCTGCCTAGCCAGTCCTTTAGCTGCTTGTAACGGGGTTTTGTGCCTTTCCACCCCCACGAGAGCAGAGAATAAGTTGTGAAAAGCACCCCGTCTTCATCGGCGATCTGATCTTTTGTCTTAGTGATGCCATGATGGATCAGGTCCATTGGTACACCGACGCCTTTAAGATCTCTTTCGGCATCGGCTCTTAATTGGTGAGAAACGGAGACCCAAACGGCCCTCTTTCGTCCCCTGTTTAAATTGTCGTACATGATCCCGGCAACTTCTCTACCTTTCCCGACCCCTGTTCCATCTCCTATCCAGTACCCAGGTGTTTTGCCATCAGGCGTGGTTTGTGAATGCCTTTGCCCTGCGTAAGTAACAGCTTCCATCTGAACGTCGCTCAATCTGCCCTCTTGGACTACTTCAGGTGGTAGGTTTGGAGTGTAGGTAACGTCTGGGGCTAGGACACTAGCCATCGTTGAACTCTCAACGATATCGGCAGGATGGGGTTGGGAACCTTCGAAAAGGGCTTTTTGAACGGT
>JAUXKG010000029.1 GCA_030624355.1 Acidobacteriota bacterium | reverse complement strand
GGGCATCTGGTTTTCAGCACTCTTCACACCAATGACAGCGTGGGCGCGGTGCAGCGTCTTCGCCATCTGGGAGTGGATACCTCGACGGTGTGTGAAGCTCTTCTGGCGGTGCTGTCGCAGCGCTTGACACGGAGAGTTTGCACCAAGTGCAGCGAGCTCTACGATCCCGATCCGGCCCTGATCTCCCTTTTCTTCCCGCAGGGAGTGCCCGAAGGCTTCACCTTCCGGCACGGCGCTGGCTGTGCCACCTGTGACTACCTGGGTTACCTCGGTCGCATGGGAGTGTACGAATACTGGGAACTGAATCCACGGATGATCCTGGGAATCCTGAACCAGCAGACGGACATTCGCACCCTGGCCCGGCAGACCGGACTGATGCCCCTGGTTGAAGACGGCTTGCGTAAGGTGAAAAAAGGATCCACCACTCTGGAAGAACTGCGTCGGGTGCTGCCGGTTGAACAGATCATGTCCTACACCGCCCCACTTGAGACAGAGGGTTAGTCCATTGTCGAGTGTCGATGGACGAGTGTCGATTGACGAGTTTTGATCGAAAATGGGTTAAATGTTGGTCTTCACTGCGCTTTTAATCCTGACAGGACCTGGTCCGCCAGGGACTGAATTGCGCTTCGCACATTGCCGCCAAATTCCTCCACGATGAAAATAAACTCATCAAAACCCAGTGTCTGCAAGCGCTTCAACTCTTGAATGGCCCTTTGCGGTGTACCAGCAATGGTGAATCGGCCTACCATGTCATCGGTGACCCTCTTGGCAGCAACCTCTGCACCCTCTGTACGATAGATCCGCTGAATCTCACGGATCTCTCCTTCGTCCATCCCCATCGCATCCAGGGTCCACTTCGGTAGACGGCCCAAAGTGAGTGCCACGGCGGGCTTGACAAGGTTCATAGCCTCGGCTGCGTCTTCGGACACCGCAGTGCCCTGAAGCCAGCAGAACCTCTCCAGGCTTCCAGCAGGACGATCGGCTCTCTTGATGCCTTTCTCCACAGCAGCCAGGGCCTCTTCCAGACAGGCCTGGTTGGCGCCGACGTTGATGATCACCCCATCGGCTATCTCTCCTGCCAGCGCCAGCATCTGATGTCCTGTGGCTCCGATGACGATCGGCAAGTCGGGACGGGTCGGCAAGTCCAGGCGCACGTACTCTCTCGAGCTCCCTGCACTCCGGGAGGATTCGTGACCCAGGTGAGCTCGGATTTCTTCCACTGCCTGCCGGCAGGCCAGCACTGGCTTGCGCCGCTCGATGTCGAGCAGGCCCATCACGATTCCACCGGTACCCAGACCCAGCACCGCCCGTCCACCGGAAAGCTGATCGACCGAAGCTATGCCGACCGCAGTCATTCCAGGCTGGCGGGTATACGGGTTGGTGACAGCGCTTCCCAGCCGCACCCGAGTCGTGTTCAGCGCAGCCAGGCCCAGAGCCACGTAGAGATCCAGATAGAGACGAAAGTCAGGGACCCAGATGGAATCAAATCCAAGCTCTTCGGCTAATTTGACAGTCTGGATGAACATTTCGGGCGGCTCGGTAGCAGCGATGGCAATTCCAAATCGAAACGGCTTCATTGATCTTCTCCTGGTTCCCTGCCGACTCGGCAGTTTTTCAAATTCTCTTTAACTTATCGCATCCCCGGAGTTGATACACAGACGGAGAAGTCTAACTGCCATTCCGCCCACCCAGTTTCTCCAGGGCGCGAGAAACTTCATCCACCTCAAAGCGAGGCCACCGTGCGGGTCGTCCCTCACGATCCAGTGCTCGAATCCCGCTTCCCGCTTCCAAGACTTCCCCGATATGAGAAACTTCAATTCCAGTCTCTCTGATTTCTGCCATCAGCTTCCTCTCGATTTCCGGTTGGCAGACAATCAGACAACGTCCAGAAGCGATCAATCCCAGAGGAGAAAGATCCAACATCCGACAAAGTTTTTCCGTTTCCGGAAGCACTGGAATCCCGTCTACAATCACCTGGAGTCGATGGCCACCGGCCACACTCAACTCCTGCAGAGCAGTGGCCACTCCCCCTTCAGTCACGTCGTGCATGGCTGAAACTCCTTGGTGTCTGGCAGCAATACAGGCTTCCTGGAGGATACTGATCCCTGGATCCAGAAGAAATTGCCGACATCTTTGGATCTCTTCCTCAAGCATTCCCAAATGCCGGAGCGCATCAGGATAATCACGGGCAATGATGGAGGTTCCCTCCAGCGCCACCGCCTTGGTCATCAGGATCTGGTCACCCTCCTTCATGTTGCGCTTGTCGATCAGGGAGTCCCGGGCGACCGTTCCGGCCAACTGGACTACGACAATGGGCTGGTTGACTGCCTCAGTAATCTCCGTGTGGCCTCCGCAAAGACTGATCCCCATCTCATGCGAGACCGACTGCAGCTCCTGCATCAGCCGGTGAATCTGGGCGGCTGTGGATCCGGCGGGAAAAAGCAGGGTGGTCAAAAGCCATCGCGGTACAGCTCCCGACGTTGCCAGGTCATTCGCATTGACCGTGACGGCGTAGTAAGCCAGTTGATCAGAAGCCAGGGTAATCGGATCTGTTGTCAGAACAACGACTCCCTCCTCCACTTCCACTACCGAGACATCTTCTCCCACTCCGGGACGAATCAGTACGGAAGGATCCTGCAGGGAAAATTCGCCAAGAAAGTCCTTCAGTAGATCGTTAGGCAGCTTCCCCACGGGTAACGGCAGCAGGCGTTGAATGATAGCGGTCAACTCACACAGGCGACTGACAACGTAGTCGGGAGACCGTTCAAACTCGGGCAGCCGCCTTCCGTTGCTCAAGAAGGCGGTCGAGGTTCCGGCTCTGTGTCCTGCTTCCATATCAAAGATAAAGTCACCCACCGTCAGAATCTGTTCGGCCCTGAGATCCATTCTCTCAGCTGCCAGCAGGATTCCCGCAGCATTCGGCTTGGGCTCGACGCGATCATCACGGGAAATGATCACCTTGAAATCAGAGGGGGTCACATGGCTGAAATTCTCCAGTGCTCTCAACACCGATCGCCGCCTGTTGCGGGTGACGATCCCCAGCGGCACATGTCGGGAGCGAAGGTCTGCGATCAATTCCTCGGCACCGGAATTGGGTGTGGCTCGGGCGGCAGCCTGATACTCGAAATCATCCAGCACTTGGAGAGCGCCTGTCCGTTCCTCCTCGGATGCCAGCTGCGCGATGTGTTCCAGCAGGGGAGCATGGACGGGACAGTCCACAGACTTCTTGACGACCGACAGATTCAGTGACATGGGTTCGGTCAGGGTGCCGTCAAAATCGAAAAGCACTGCGGCAATCCTGGGAGAGGGAGCTTCAGATTTCAAGTGTCACTTGCCGGGGACCCACCCGAGCACTTTTCAGCTGTCCGCCGGTCAGTTGTCAGTTGTCAGCTGTCCGCTTGTCAGTTGCCAGTTGTCAGTTGTCCGCTATCAGCTCTTCCACCCTCTGCTGCCAGTACCCGGCTTCCAGTGCCCCTACACGGCGGTCACGGATGCGCCCTTGCCGATCAATCAGAAAGGTGGTTGGAAAAACAGCCACTTGGTAGTCTGAACGGACCTCATCGGTGCAAAGAAGCATGGGAAAGGTCACTCCCAGCGATTCGGCAAACTGCTTGATCTCTCCCCGCGAACCTGAGGCGTGCCCCAGCCCCAGAATAGCCACTTCACGATCCGAGTTGTTCTGATGTATTTCCTGGAAGGCCCGCAAGTCCCCCTCGCAGGAGGTGCACCATCGGGCCCAAAATTGAAGTACGACGACCCGGCCCCGGAAGTCAGATAGGTGAATTCCCGACCCATCAGAATCGGTGAGCTCAAAGCCGGGCGCCAGCCTGAACTCCAGGGCAGCGGATCGGGAAGGCTCCGCCGGCTGTATCCCGGCAACCACCTGCGTGCTCACGGTCTGAGTCCCAAGCAGCACTCCGCTCAGCAACAGAATCCATACCCAGCAAGGCCTTTTCACGGCCGGATGACTTTCTCCGTCGTCAGGTAGTAGCCGACCATCCGCGGACTGTTCTCGGAATAGAGAACATGACGGCCATCGGAGGACCAGACGGGGGCACTCTTGGCCCTTCCGTCACTGGTGAGAAACCGCTGGCTTCCATCCTCAGAGATCAGGGCCAGCTCGGGGCGTCCATCCTTGGAAACGATGGCCGCCCGAGTCTTCCCGTCCGGGGACAGTGCCTGGGTAAATTGCGATTCCATCCAGGGCTCAGGATTCTCCGCTACCGAGAGGGGTTCGACCCAGGCCATAGCGATCGGCTCTCCGCCGGTAGCGGCGATGGTGCCTATGCCTCCCTTTCCATCACTGAAGCGCACGAAGGAGACAGTCTTGCCGTCTTTGGACCAGCGCGGTCTCAGACCGCGGGTCAGCTGTAGAGGCTGGCCGTCGATACCGCGCCCCAACACGTAGACCCTTCCATTGGTCTCGTAGAGAATCTTATCCCCAAAGGGACTCATGTCGCTGATGTAATCCTCTGACACGACCAGGTCTTCGGCCTTTCCGGTGGCCGCCTCGAAGGCCCGGATTCTCCCCTGCTGGGCACTCACCCCGTGCCAGCCCAGTCGCCCGTCGCTGGTCCAGTTGGCCCAGCGCAGGTCAATGCCCTTGACATCGGTAATCTGGCGAAGGCTGGAGCCATCCGATTTCATCACGAAGAGATTGAAATAGGGCGCCCTGCCACCTACGGTTCGCTCGGCTCGATCGTGACCTGCGATCTTCGAGGAGAAGGAAATCCATTCACTGTTGCGTGACCAATTGGCTTTGTAGTCCCAGTCGTCCGGGGTATTGGTTATGTTGGTGACCTTCCCTCCATGAGAGGGCACCACGTAGACATCGGAAGTGTGGCTGTGGCTACCGTCAAAATAGGAGTGGAAAACGATGTGTCGACCGTCCGGAGAAAAGCTGGTGGAGCCAACGTAACCAAAGCCATCAGTCACCTGTCTAACTTTCCCCGTTGCGTAGTTGTACACTCGCACTTCTTTGGAGCCAAACAGCCCTCCAGTAAAAACGATCTCTTTGCCATCCTTGGAAAAAGAAGGGTAGTCCTCGTTGAATTTCTCAGTGACGATGGCCGTTTCAACCCCTGTCTTCAAGTCGTAGACAAAGACATCCTGATTTCCGTTGCGCTCACTGACAAAAGCTATTTTCGTGCTATTGGGGTGCCAGCGGGCTTCGTAATCGGGAGCCGGATTATCGGTGACCCTGCGCAGGTCCCCGGTTTTGGTGCTGACGGTCCACACGTCCAGGTTTCCCGAGCGCCTTGAGGCGAAGGCAAACCACTTGCCGTCGGGAGAGATGGCGGAGTCTGCACTGCCGTTGACCTCTTCATGAACCTTGCGGAACTGGACCAGGTCCACCTCATGCATCGATGCCAGGGGCGCGGTTCGGTCACTGGAAGCCGGAGGATCCAGGTCGGCAACCGCCCCGCCTCGAAGAGCGGCGTACTCGCCATCCCCCTTGGGAAAGCCGGTTGCAGCCCACTGGTCAAAAAGGTCCAGCTCTCTGGCGCTCAGGTTCGGCCCTGAAGAAGACCCATCGGAAGTCTCCTTCGGGGGCATGGTACCGGTCGAGACGGTAATCCGGATCTGTTTGGCCCAGGCCTCAACGTCCCTGTAAGTCCCAAAGCTCATCGGGGCTTCGCCACCTGGCTGATGACAGCTCACGCATCGATTCTCCACCAGATAGCCGATCCCGCCTGCCCAGTTTGGATGCAAGCTCTTACCCGCCAGCCAGGCCGGTTCCGCCGCAGATCCACCGCCCTCGTCGTCTCGGATTTCAGCCGGCATTTCCTCTGCTGCCACAAGCCCGGGCACTCCTGAAAAACTCAACAGAACCAGTGCCGCAAATGACACCCATATCCATCTTCCAAACATGGCTTCTCTCCCTTTTATTTACCTGCTGAAGTGAGTACTAATTTGACTATAAGTTTACCCCTTGGGTAAGACGCCGGTCAAGACTAGGTAGTGAACGTGGAGTTTTTTCGCTATAGTAAAGGGCCAGTTTTTTGATGCCCGGCTGTTGGGCCCGGCAATAAAGATAAATCAACACATCCGTTCAACGGATGATGAGATTTCGAGAAAGGAGCCTTCTGATATGCGAAAAACAAACGATCGGTTATTTTTCCTGCCTGCCCTTGGGTTTTTGACCTTCGTCATCAGCTTGAGCGCTCTGGCCGGCCAGACTCGCTTTCGTCCCGAGAGCGAACGAGAGGCGATGGGTCAAACCAGCGCCTATGAAGAGTTCATCGCAAGCGAGGGGATTCCCATATACCGAGGACAGGCGATCGCCAGCCTGGCTGCCCTGAAACTGGAGCCCTGGAGACGTCTGGGAGCCCCGGGGGCCTATGTGGTCCTGGAGGGATGTCAAGGAGTGACGGATAGCTTCGTGGTTGAAGTGCCAGTCGGCGGGGAAACCCTTCCCCAAAAGCACTTCTTCGAAGAGAACATCATGATTCTTTCAGGAGAAGGAGAGACCCGGATATGGGTCGGTGAGGGTAAAAAGAAACAGACCGTTCGCTGGAAGAGGGGAAGCGTATTCGCACCTCCTCTCAACGCCTGGCACCAGCACGTCAACAACGGTAGTGAGCCGGCAAGATTTGTGACCGTAACCAATGCCCCTTTTCTGATGGACTACTTCCACAATGCGGAACTGCTCTTCAACATCGAGGCCGATGCCAAGAGCCGCTATAACGGTGAATCCGATTACTTCGATCCGGAAATCTCCAAAGACTACGCCCCCTACAAGGGCAAACACTCCTTGAGCATCGTCAACATGATTCGAGATGTGCGCTCCACCCTGCTCAGCACTGCCGGCCAGGGCTGGGGAGATGTCGATAGACACTATATCCTCTCCAGCAATCGAACCGGCGCCCACGTCGAGGCCTTTCCCGTGGGGACCTACGAACGGGGTCACCGTCATGGTCCGGGAGCGGCCATCGTCTTTCTGTCGGGAGTCGGTTACAGCCTCTACTGGTCCATGGAACTGGGAGACGCTCCCTTCAGTGACGGCAAGGGGGATCAGGTGTACAAGGTGGCCTGGCAGGATGGAACCATCTTCGTGCCGGCTGACCAGTGGTATCACCAGCATTTCAATACGGGCCATGAACCGGCCCGCTTTATCAAGCTCGGGTCTCCCCGTGTGGGAGGCGGCAACGTGGTGTTCAAGATGCAGTCCAACCTGAACCAGAAGAGGAGGGGCTACATGATCCGATATGGAGAAGAGGATCCCAAAATTCGGGAAATGTTTGAGGCCGATCTCAAGCTCAACGGAGCTCCCTTGAGCATGCCCTCTCGTGAGAGGCTGGCTGCGCTGGAAAAAAGAGCTGAAGAGGAAAGCGGTGGGATGTTGCAAAACATCGCAGAACTCGAAGAATCCCACTGACAGTGACCCTCTCCTCAACCAGCTCGATAAGAAGTTCGGTGTGAGAACTCAAGTCCGGGGTTGGATCATTGTGGCCTTCCTTGGGCCGGCTCTGACCGTTCCCTTAGCCGCGCTCCTGCCGCAGGGGGAGGCCGAGCTGGTCGCCTCCATGCCTGATGGAGAGGGCAAGAAGCTGGTGACCACCCTGTGTGTCGGTTGTCATCTGTTGCAAATACCACTGACCC
Source organism: Acidobacteriota bacterium (assembly GCA_030624355.1). Lineage (GTDB taxonomy): Bacteria > Acidobacteriota > UBA6911 > RPQK01 > JADFOI01 > JAUXKG01. Next base: position 4,956 of record JAUXKG010000029.1, on the reverse strand, counting down.
AGCGAAAAAGCTCGGAGCAGTGGAGAGACACGATCGACGACATGATCTCCAGAGGAGCTCAGATCTTCGACGACGAGACGGAGTTGATGGTCGGCTACCTGAGCAGCCACTACGGTATCGAATCTGAGCCGGCTCAGACCAGCGGGGCTTCCCAGCAGGAAACGAATCTCTCCCAGAACGCAGCTTCCGATCTGAGCGGAGAGGATCTGCTGAGCGCCGAATGCTCCCAATGTCATGCTGATACTATCTGGAGGGATCTGCGGCTGGACCGCACGGAATGGGAGGAACTGCTTAACCGGATGGTGGAACAGGGAGCCCCCTGGGAGGCAGTGGAGATTGTCAGCATGGCCGACCTTCTGTCCCGCTCCCGGGGGCCGTCGGGAACCGAGTAGCCCCTACTCTCCTAAGATGGGCCCCCTGGCTTTGATAGGAGCCCACAGCACCGGCCGCTGGCCGCTCAGATATCGCTCGATCATGAGCATCTCCAGCAGATCCAAGCCCCTTCTGTACAGGCCTTCACCCACCCTGATCTGCTCACCCAGCTCCAGGTATTGATCGGTTCCCGGTTCATAGGACGGCCACTCCACCAACCCCTCTCGGTTGGGATTGCCGGTAGCGGCAAACTGGGTCCAATAGGCCATCATCGTCTCGGAAAGCCGCCAATCGGCCTCTTCCAGCAACGACGGGTCACCCACACCGCCGATACCGATGCCACCGCCCTGCCCGATGGTGTTGAAAACATAGCGCACTTCAGTTTCATGCCGGGCGCCCTTCTCCTTGAGACGCGGATCGGGAGGAACCCGGGTGAAGTGATAGAAGTAGGCAGCGGAACTGACATTGCTCATCCAGCGGGCGGCATTTCTGGCCGGCATGGTGTGACTGGTGTCGGTGCGAATGCGCACCAGCATTTCAAAAGCCTCCGCGTCCGAGTTGGGTCGATAGACGGAAAGCAGCTGCTCGGCTTTGGGGCCGTAGAGCCTGCGAACCATCTGTTCATAGTCCTGGATGGAACGGGTGCCCGGAGCACCGGGGGACAGATACAAGGTTGCTTCGTGCTGGTTGGAGCCCAGAATCATGGGAACGTCATGCTGTTTGCCCTGGGCCCACAGGACTCTGGGTTCCGGAGGAACCACCCATCCGTCGACGATGGGATCGCTGATAAAGCCTTCCGCCACCGAGGAGAGCTCTTTCCACGACTTGGAACGAAGCGCCTGCAAGGGATCCGGCTGCCTGTCACAACCCAGTTCCGCCGCCATCTTCCGGCCGAACTGTTCCCGCTCCTCCAGACTGAAGCTCACCGCCCGCACCGCGCCGCTCTCAGCAATAGCGCGATGAAACAACCCTCTCGAGGAGGGAGCGATCATGAGCAGGGCCACCGCGCGGCCCCCGGCCGACTCCCCGAAGAGGGTCACCCGGTCGGGATCGCCTCCGAATGCGGAAATGTTCTTTTGAACCCACCTCAGGACCGCTACCTGATCCATCAGGCCATAGTTGCCCGAGGCCCGGTGGCCCGACTCCTTGCTCAGCAGCGGGTGAGCAAAGCTTCCAAAAACATTGAGCCGGTAGTTGAAGGTGACCAGCACGACTCCCGCCTCGGCGAAGGCGGTTCCATCAAAGAGAGCTCGGCGGCCCGCTCCCGAGTGAAAGCCGCCTCCGTGGACCCAGACCATAACCGGCCGTCTCTCTCGGGGCGAGCGAGCCGCCGTCCAGATGTTCAAGTTCAGGCAATCCTCGTTCTGCTCCATCTGGGCGTAACGAGGTGAGGCTTGAGGGCAAACAGGGCCGAATTTCGCCGCTTCCCGCACCCCCTGCCAGGGCTCGGCCGGGACCGGGGGCCTCCATCGTCTCTCTCCCACCGGAGCCGCTCCATAGGGAATGCCCCGATAGACCGACACGCTCTTCTGTTTCCCCGACTTTTCCCCACTTGAGATCAACCCGGAATCAATCCGGATGGGTCCCTGACTCTCCAGCTGAGCCATCAATGACCCGGACCAGAGGGCAAAAAGCGGCACCACCAAGACCATGGATCGAACCATTTTCAGTGTCATATCCGTCACCCCGATGAATTCACTTAACTATAATGAAGATAAAGGATTAGCGATTATACCTCTGACGAAACCTCACCGCAAATCGAACCACCGGGTTGGGTCGAGCGGGATCCCTGCAGGTTGCCGGCAGCACTAGCCCGGATTATGCATAATCCGGGCTATGAACTGTAAGCAACCGAAGGCAATGAAACAGAGCTGATCCTCCCTTCCAGTTGCAGCCATCAGACAAAGCGCTCGCCCTTCTGGAACTTAGACACTAGAATAGGACTCACAACCTGCATGGAGGGAGCTCATGTCACAAGTAAGGACTTCCTTTTTCGTCATCCCGGGTCTGCTTTTCTTGCTCGGCTGCGCTTCACTCAAGAATGAGGCGCTAGACAACGCCGCGGGAAATCCGGTGCCGGGAACCGCGATGTTGAAGGGCAAGGTCACCGCGCCCAAGGCCTTTCAAGCCGCCAGGGTCTACGCCCGCAACCTGGATAAGAATATTCTCTATATGGTGTACACGGGAGACGGCAGCTATCAGACCGTCGCCATGTTCCCGGGAAGTTACGAGGTCTGGGTGGAAAAAACCGGATTTGAGTCGGATCACAGTACCATCCGGATCGAAGCCGATGAAGAGTCGAATGTGGACTTCTCACTGCGGGAAGCTGCTCCCCAGACGGAGGGACAGGGCTCTTTTCTGGGGTTGGACCGGGGTAGCCGGGCCAAGGACGCCCTCCTGCTCTCCTATGACGAGCTCTATCCTGAAGCTCCCATCAGGCCCCTGATGGAGCAGACCTGCATTCAATGTCATGGGCAGAGCTTCATTTCTTTCTTTCACCGCAACACCAAGGAGTGGGATGAGACTATCGGCCGCATGCTGGAGCACCGGATTCCTCCCGGTACCATCGACTCAAAGCAGCGCAAGCAACTGGCCCAGTACCTGAGCGCCCATTTTGGCTCCGACAGTCCTGACCGCTGGTTGAAAATGGACGTGGAGATACCCCTGGATGAGACGGCTCTCTCCAAGGCGCAGTATGTTGAATACATCCTGCCCCTGGATGAGTCTCGTCCTCGTCGCTGGCTTCAGGAAGTCCACATCGATTTCGAGGGCAATGTCTGGTATACGGAACGCACACTGCCCAACGCAGTGGGCAGGCTGGATCCCCGAACCGGGCAGATTGATGAGTGGGAAATCCCGGATCCGAAGGGCGACCCCCACGGTCTGACCATCGACTCGGAGGGATATGTCTATTGGGCGGAAAGCAAGAGGGGGCACCTGGGACAACTGGACCCGAACACAGGGAAGATGGAACGCTTTCCCTACGATGAGACAGGAACAATGGGGTTCTTGGGTGGACATACCCCGGTCCTGGATTCCCAGGAGAACGTCTGGTTTACCTTCATTGAGGGTGACGGACTTGGCAAATGGGATCGGAACACCAAGAAGATCCAGGTGTGGCGCGTTCCCACCAAACACTCGATGCCCTACGGCCTGGATATCGGTCCTGACGATACCCCCGTCCTGGCCGAGCTTTATGCCTGCCGGGTGGCCGTTTTCGATACCAAAACGGAGGAGTTTACCGAATACCCGGCCCTTGTGGATCCACCCTGCAAAACGCGCCGGCTGGGTATCGATTCCAAGGGGATCGTCTGGTACGGCGTCTTCAGCCAGGGAAAGCTGGGCAAGATCAACCTGGAGACGGGTGAGCGAGTCGAGTACGACATGGCCTCCCCCTTCTCCGAGCCCTACAGCATCAAGCTGAATCGAAAAACCGACCTGATCTGGATCAGCGATGCGGGACCGGGGGGTGCCATCGTCCAGTTCAACTCCCAGACGGAAAAGTTCACCTACTATCCCACACCTCGGCGAAGCGACATGCCCAAGATCGACGTCAGCGGCGATGGGCACATCTGGTACAGCACCCGCGCCATTCCCAACGGAGGCATAGGGGTGCTCTATCCGGACAAGAGCCAGATCGATTCATTGGCCATCCGCCGCTAGAAGCCCGGATAATGCATAGGTTTTAACTTATGCATGATCCGGGCTAGAGAAAGAGGGGACAGCCTACTCTGTCTCCTTTTTTCCTCCCACTCCCTCCGGGCAAAAGTTTTGTAAAACACCCCTCATTAAGCTTTACCAACAGGCGTCTGTTCTCCCGGTGTTCTTGCAGCTATAACTAGACCAGTAACAAGTTTTGCAACCAATCTTGGAGGCTAGCAATGAACAAATTAAGAGTGCCCCTTACACTGATGATTCTCCTGAGCTTGGGATCGATTCACGCCACCGCCCAACAACCTGAGATTCCCAATCAACTGATCGATTACCCCGGCTTCGTGGCCGTGGCAAAGGAGGTTGGGGACTTTCGCCAAAAGCGCAGATTGACGGAGCGAGAATTTATCCAAATGTCGAAGGGAGAAGACACGATTGTTCTGGACACCCGAAGTCTGGCCAAGTATCAGGAAATGCACGTGGCCGGAGCCGTCCATTTGAATTTTTCGGATCTCACCCAGGAAACCCTGCAGAAGGTCATCCCCTCTGCGCAGACTCGGGTACTTATTTACTGCAACAACAACTTCGTGAACGCCCCGGATCCATTTCCGACCAAGTCGGCTCGGTCTGCTCTGAACATTCCTACATTCATTACGCTCTACACCTACGGGTATCGCAATATTTACGAATTGGGACCGGTCCTCGACCCAGCCCGGTCAGAACTCGAATTCGTTCGCGGGTCGTCAAGTAATCGATAGGATGGAATAGGACCTTCAACAGTCCTGGTGGGAGTGGGAATAGAGGGGACAGCTAAAGACTGTCCCCTCTATTCCCACTCTCTTTCCGTAGCTCGGTTCAGCTCAGTTGTCGACGCTGTTGGCCGCCTCATACATGATGTATCTTCCACCCGACTCTTCCTCGAGCCGGACCAGT
>JAUXKG010000174.1 GCA_030624355.1 Acidobacteriota bacterium | reverse complement strand
GGCCCTTTTCATGCTCTGGTGCAGGGCTTCGCGATAGGTGATGGATGGCATCAGTAGACGTCGGTAAAGAGCTCTTCTTCGGGAGGAGTGTGACTGGACTCTGCAAACTCGACTGCCTGATCGATCTCCTTCTCGATATCGGGCCTGAACTTCTGCACCAACTCCTGGTTGAGGACCAGTGGATCCTTGGAGCGCCATTGCTCATACTCTTCAAGGGACCGGTAGCCTTGATCGTAATCCAGCCCCACCCCCACATGCTCATAGTAGCGATAGGTCTTGACTTCCAATAGAGCCGGAGTGCCGGACTCCCTGACAGAATCGATAATCTGCTGCGAGCGACTCCAGACGGCCTCCAGATCAGAGCCATCCTCCCACCGGTGATAGGGAATATGGTAGGCCCCCACCAGTACTTCCAATTCGTATGCCTGCCGCTCCTGCAATCCGGCATGAATGGCCAGTCCGTTGTTCTCGATCAGAAACAGCACCGGAAGCTTTTTCAGGGAAGCGAAGTTCAGACATTCATGAAAGACGCCCTCTTCGGTAGCTCCTTCTCCTGAGATCACCACGCTGATCAGGCCATTTCGCCTGAGCTTGTTGGCGTAGGCTACTCCCAGGGCATGGGGGAAGACCGTCCCCACGATGGCCGAGGCCCCAAACAGAGTGGTCTTGGCCGAGCACAGGTGCATGGAGCCCGCCTTGCCCTTGGACATCCCGGACTGCTTGCCGTACAGCTCGGCAAACATCTCCTTTAGATCTCCTCCCTTGGCCAGATAGGCGGCATGGCTCCGGTATGAGCAAAACAGGGCATCGTCTCTCTTGAGATGATCGACCAGGGCCACCACGTGATGCTCCTGCCCGATGGAGAGATGAACCGGGCTTTGGATCTTGTCGGAAGGATAGAGTTGAACGATCTTCTCTTCCACTATTCGAATCCGAAGGGCCTTAAAAAAGAGCCTTTGGTAGGTGGTCTCATCCAAAGCGGAAGCTTCCTTCTCTACCGGGGGTTGGCTTTCAGACATGGGTCAAAATAGTGTTGCGATACCACTCAATGGTCTTCTGGATCCCCTCTTCCAGAGAGACCTGGGGTTGCCAGGAAAAGACCTCCCTGGCCTGGGTGATATCCAGACACAACCGGGTATCGATGCTGGGTTGAGTCAGATCGTACTCGATCTCTAGATCCCTTCCCGAGGAGTCAATGATCTTTTGGACCAGATCTCGGATGGAGATGGAGCGGCCGCATCCGACATTCACCAGCTGGAAGGGCTGCTGCTGCTGCATAGCCCGCTCCACGAAATTCACCAGATCGGACACATAGAGCAGATCCCGCTCCTCCTGGCCCGATCCCCACACTTGGATCTTCCCCTGCTCGGCTGTGAGCACCTTGGTGATGGTGGCACCCATGACATGGGACCGTTCCAGATCGAACTTGTCGTGGGGGCCGTAGACATTGGAGTGCCGAATGACCGTGTATCGGGTTCGGCCCAGGGTGGAGTAAAACTCGGCCATCTTCTCCAGGTAGACCTTGGTCCAGCCAGCTCCGAAGTAGCTGGAGTGCATCGGCACACTCGCATCAAAATCGGTCTCTTTGACCGGAGTTGAACTGGAGGAGTACATGATGGAGCAACTGAAGAAGATCACCTGCCCGATACCGTTCTCGAAGGCCGATCTGAAAAGAAGCGAGTTCATGACGGCATTGTCGGTCACGTGGAGGTGCGGTTGGCTGAGGATATCCTTGGCTCCCGAGGTGGTAGCGGCCGCCTGGATGAGAATATCCATCTCCTGGACCACCTTCTCGACCGCTTCCGGTTGGGTCAGGTCGGCCTGAACCATCCGGATGTTCGAATCAGGCGGCTTGGAGTGGAGATAGGTGCCATAAACTTCCAGATCAGCTCGAGCCGAAAGCTGCTCGGCGATGTTTCGTCCGATAAAACCGCCGGCCCCGCAGATCAGAATCTTCTTCCTGTCGCTCATTGCGAATCGATGCCCTGGACAAACACGTTAAAGGGCCCCTCCAGTTCCTCGGTCGAACTGCGATACCATTCGATGGTGTCTCCGATGCCTTCTTCGATGGAGACTTCGGATTGAAATCCGTACCTTTTGGCCCGGCTCATATCCATCACTCTTTTGGGGTCTCCGGAAGGCTTGCTGGTGTCCCAGACCACCTCCGGTCGGGACTCGGCATGCTCCAGGATGATCTCCACCACTCGCTTGATGCTCACGCCCTCCCCACTGCCCAGGTTTAAGGGTTCGGTGATCTTGTTCTCCACCGCAAAAAGCATTCCCCGGGCCACATCCTTGGCATGGACAAAGTCCCGGACCGCCGATCCATCTCCCCAGACCACCAGCGGATTCTCTCCGTCCAGAACCCGCTTGATCAGAGACGGGATCACCCTGGCATTGCGGGGGTGAAAATTGTCGTAGCGTCCATCGACGTTGGGAGGCCGGACGATGGACACTGTCTTCCAGCCGTACTCGATGGCGTAGGCCTCGGCCTGCAGCTCCCCGATCCTCTTGGCCCAACCGGCAAACCAGTCGTTCTCAGACGGAAAGGTCTTCCAGACATCCTCTTCGCGAAGAATCTCCGCCGGCGCATACACGGCCACCGAACTAGCATACAGGTAGTGTTGGACTTCACATCTTCTGGCCGCTTCCATCATGTTGGTATTGAAGCTGAGCAGCGGCACCAGAAAGCTGGCCGGCTGCTTTTTGGCCATCTCGGGGGATCCCTTGACTCCCGCCAGATGAAAGACGTAGTCCATCTCTCGACAGGCCTCCAGGCAGTTATTCATCTCCATGAGATTGGCCCGGATGAACTCCGTGCCTTGCGGAGCTCGCTCGGGATCATCCAGAGAGACCACCTTGACCTTCGCCCCGTCCTCCAGAAGCAGATCGACAAGATACCTGCCGATCATCCCCGTACCGCCGGTCACCAGAACCTTCGCTGCTTCGAACATTGATGAACTCATGAACGATGACCGAGCCAGTCCTTCAACCCGCTTCGCTTCACCTGCACGCCTCGGGCAATAATCGCTTCACAGCAGAGAGTCCTTGCATTATGCTTTGTCGTCGGGTGAAGCCGTCTATGAAAACAACCCTGCTGATTCCCACCGTCAACGAGATCGAGGGCATGAAGATCATCATGCCCAGAATCAAAAAAGAGTGGGTGGATGAGATCCTCATCGTCGACGGGGGCTCGACAGACGGGACCCTGGAGTACGCAAGAAGTCATCCTGACTATGTTGTGGTTCCCCAGCAATCGGAAGGGCTAACCGACTCCTACTGGGAGGCCATGGAAGTGGCCAGCGGGGACATCATCATCACCTTCAGTCCCGACGGCAATTCGGTCCCCGAACGCATACCGGCACTGATCAGCAAAATGAAAGAAGGCTTCGATATGGTCATCGTGTCCCGATACCGGGAAGGCGCCACAAGCGAAGACGACGATTGGGTGACCGCCTTCGGAAACTGGATGTTCACCAAAATGATCAACCTGCTTTTCGGCGGACATTACACCGACACACTGGTCATGTTCCGGGCCTGGAGAAAGGAGGTTCTCGGCCTGTGCAGTCAGCTGGACGCCAAAAGAGCCGGCCTGGAACCCCATCTCTCGATTCAATGTGCCAAAAGAAGGCTCAAGGTGGGTGAAATTCCGGGAGACGAGCCCAAGAGAATCGGGGGCGTCAGAAAGATGAGCCCCCTGAAAAACGGCTGGGGCATCGTGGTTCTCATTTTCAAGGAATTCTTCAGCCGATCAGAAGGCAGATGAATCGGGACTCCGGCAGGGGTCTCGGAACTTTGCCGGCTGGCCGTTTCGATCGGGCTTCAATAGTGTCCTTCCAGCTGTTTATCTGTGGAGACATTGCCGTACAGATAGGCCCCTTTTCTGTTTCCGTACCAGACCACTTTTTCGTACCACTCCTCCCAGCTCTCCCAGCTCTCGGCCGTGCGATCGATGCTGTGGGCACACGGCTTCTCTTCGATCGCAATGGAGTCGCCGACCAGAACTGAGTGGTAGAACTCCAAAACGTTACAGGAAAGCTCCAGCTTGAGATCCTCCGTTAGAAAAGGAAGCTTGATCAGGCTTCGATTCAAGGTGATGGCATCGCCGATCACGGCCGGAGAAAAAGAGAGGGAGCGCTCTTGAAGAAGCAGCGGGATGGCTCTCCCAACCTCATCATAGAAGGCGTCCAGCTTGTTTTCGACACACAGCTTGATCAATATGTATTCCTCAGCCGACCAGTAGATGTTCAGCCACTCGGCAGAATGGAAATACTCTTCGCTTCCCTTTTGGATGTCTTGGGCTCGCTCGAAAAAGAAGGACCGGACCTCGGAAAGAACCGGAAACGACGGGCCGGCCTCCTCACGGGATGAGAGGGTGTCGAACCTGCCCTCCAGAAAGAATTCGACCAGCTCACGGTAGCTCAGGCCGTACTCTTCATGCAGCACCATCAACGGTATCTGAAGGATCTTGTTGAAGTGCAGCAGCCCTATCATCCAGCCGAAGGCACGGGTTCGGACCCATTCTTCTTTGGGCATGCTGTGGGTTCCCACCACCAGCTGCTGTAGTTCCGGCACCGTGTTCTCCGGATCATCAATTTTGCCATGAATATTGACGATCTGGGTCTCCACGATCTCCATGCCGTATTGCTTGATCTGCTCCGGATCACCCATTTCCGCATTGGGTAAGACTGAGAGGTTGTTGAACTGAATACGATTGTGCTGTCCGTTTTCAATCAGGGTGGAGATTCCGTCGGTAAAGGAGTCGTAGGTCTCTTCGGGCATACCCAGAATCAGATCGGTCATGGTCTCGATGCCCTCTGCGGCAAACCTCCGCTGGTTTTCCTTGAAGACTTCCAGGCTGATGTTGCCTCTTTTGATGGCCTCCAGAGTGGCCGGGTTGAGCGACTGCATGGATATGACCACCACCTTGTTGAGGCCGGCATCGGCCAGGATCTTCTGAGCCTGATAGGAGCGTTCCTGAGCGTTCTTGGTGGATTGGATGGAAATGGCTTCGGGATAGCCGTACCGCTGCTTAATCTCGGCGCAGTACCTGGCAATATCGATGTCACGAGGCAGGATGCCGAAATTGGCATCAGCGCAAAAGACGTATCCGATCTGGTGGCGCCCGAACCACTCAATCTCGGCATAGAGTCGCTCGAGTTCCCACTTGTTCACCTTGGAGGCCACCGCAGAGCCCCAGTCACAGAAGGTGCAGGAAAACGGGCATCCCCGGTTGGTCTCCCAAATGGAGATCCAGTTTTCCTCAGGGTGGCTGCTCATCAAGGGAAGGAACACATCGTCCAGATAGGGGGAGGGAGCCTGGGAAAGATCCTTCATCCTGGGAACTCTCGGGTTCTGGACCAGGCGCCCGTCCGGATCCAGATAGCTGATGGACGGGATCTCAGGCCAGCCATCGGTAGAGGCGTTCTCCAGAATCGCCAGAAAGACCTTCTCTCCCTCTCCGTGGCAGGCGATATCGATAAACGGATATTGATTGAGGTACTCCTCGGCTCGATCGGGCACATGGGGTCCCCCAAAAACGATCAGTACCTCCGGTTTGCGGAGCTTCAGTTCGGCAGCGATCTTCAAGGAAAGCTGAAAGTTCCAGACGTAGGTGCTGAATCCGGCAACGTCGGCTTCCATCAGGCTTTGGACCCCTTCTTCGATGGAGACCCGGGAGTAGATGGGGGGAAGGAATTCGTGTTCGGTGTCATTCTTGAGGTGTTTCTGGGCGTAGGCCTGCAAGGCTCCCGCCGAGAGAGGCAGGTAAACCTGACCGGAAAAGCGGCTGTTGATCTGAACCAGTCCGACCTTAGTCATCTGCTTCGTTTGAGATTACAAGAGTCATCCGGATCGGTGAGCTCTTGTCAGGTGGAATATCGGGTGCGCTCCGCGCCCGTCAGTTACATCCCAGTCCATGGATCTGGGCGGAAGAAGACTTGCGAATGGGCTCAGAGACTCAAACAGAAGCTGAAACGCCCAAAGCGTTCGGAAAGCAGCCCAAAGAAAGCAACGAGCCCT
>JAUXKG010000049.1 GCA_030624355.1 Acidobacteriota bacterium | reverse complement strand
AGGCGATGCAAGGACATCGACGACGACAAGCGACCAAGAGATGTAACGCAACCCACTTCAGCCCAAAGGGTTACTGCGGAACCGGGTCATCTGCGGTGTTGGCGCTCCTCGACAATGTTCAGACATTGCCTGCATTGCGGCGCCTGGTATCTGACCCGGCGGCTCCTGTCACGCGGTCTCACCTATTACTCGGACAGACTCTTAGCCGCTCTTTGGAAGAATGAGGCGCCAAAGTCCCGAAGAACTGACGAGAACTCAACAAGATTGTGTGTCTCGGTCTTGGATAGAGGTCCTGTTTTTCCCGACTGCCTTCAGCTCGCTGCGATTTACGCTGTTCACCATCGTGACCATGGGAGGGCTGGTCTTGGTAGGTTGGGCAGGTAGCCAGGAATCATTGCAATCTCAGTCCGACCGGAGGGAAGCCGGAGAGCAGCTTTACACCACCCACTGCAGCACTTGCCATCAGCCGGGAGGCACGGGAATTCTGGCGGCTTTTCCTCCTCTGGCGGGCCATATTCCCGACATCTACGGTGCGCCGGGAGGGCGAAGTTACCTGATAAGGGTCCTGCTTTACGGTTTGGAGGGTGAAATCTGGGTGGGCGATCAAAGCTATCAAGGCTGGATGCCCAGCTTTGCTCACCTCCCTGACCAGGAGGTAGCCTCTCTTTTGAACTACATCCTGACTTCCTGGGAGAATCAAGAGCGTCTGCCGTCTGATTTCAAGGATGTGGATTCGCTGGACATTGCTTTGGCTCGGAACCAGGAGTTGGCTCCACAGAGAGTGCATGAACTGCGCAGCGAGCTGAGTGGCGAAACAGCCGAAGCCGGGCAGCCCCTCCAAACGCTCCCTGCAGCTGAGGTGGATGGCTGGTACAGCGCCGAGCAGGTCGAGAGAGGGAAAGTCACCTATAATCGACACTGCGTTGGTTGTCACGGGTTTTCCCTTGAGGGAGGCGAGTTTGGTGGTGTTCCCCTCTCAGGCAACTACTTTTTCAAACGGTGGAGGGGACGCTCAGTCAACGAACTGTTTGCTTACGCGAGGGCCAACATGCCCCCTGGACTGAGCGGTCGGCTCAGCGTCCGCACTCATCTGGATCTGGTTGCCTATATTCTCCAGGCCAACGGATATCCGGCGGGTGAGCAGCCCCTGAGCAGCGATCCGAAAGTCTTGGCCCGGATTCCAATAAGCAAAGAGGGGACACAGTAGACTGCCCCCCTTTTCGTCAGCCACTTGCTGCAGTGCTTCAGTTTTCTGCTGCCAGCCATTTGGCTCTGACTCGGAGAGAGACCCCTTCGGAACTGCCCCCTTCCGGGGGTGGGTTGAAGACTCTGACCCGGATGGTTCGATCTCCGAATATTCCGATTTTCTGGTAGGGCCCGGGTGAACGCCAGGGGTTGGGAATCGCCCTTTCCACTGATTCGGCGGAAACTGTGGTTCTCAGTTCGCGCGGGCTGATGAACTGGGTGGAAATAGAGATGTTGTCGAGCTGAACCACCGAGGTCCCCATGAACCCGACACCTGTCACCACCAGTTCGAACTCATTGCTACCTTCTACCACGGTATGGGGAGAAATCGAACTGATCTCAGGTACCGGCGTGGCCATCGAGATCTTCCTGGGAGACTCCGTGAAGCTGAAATAAGTGGGAGTGTATCCGAGATCAACAAATCTCCCACCCTTCATCACACGTTCAATTTTTTGAGTGTTGGCAATGTCCTCTAACGGATTGGCTTTCAGAATCACCAGGTCGGCAAAGTTTCCGGCCACCAGGCTGCCCAGCCTGGGATTTCCGCGGACCCCGTTTTTTCCAGCCAGCATGGCAACCGACCAGTGAGTGGCGCTTTGCAGAGCCTGCATGGGAGTCAATCCGGCTTCCACAAACAACTCCATCTCCTGGTGTAGAGACAGCCCAGGAGTTCCACCCGAGGGAGAGTCCGTTCCCGCTTGGAGCTTACCCCCCGCCCGTACGAATCGATTCAAGAACTCCAGAGCCAGCTGGTAGCCTCGTTGCAATTCCCGCAGCTCGGCAGGCGCTAATTCGGATAGGAACACCACGCTCTGGTATGGAGAGGAAAAGTTCCTCATCTGTCTCTGTTTTTGCAGCAGAGAGGCGGCGATCTGTCCGGGGAAGTAAGCCATCAGATCGGGTCTGCTGTACAGCCGGTAGGCTTCTCGTTCATGTTTACCTGCCGATGGGCTGAGCGATCCCAGTTCGAAGAAGAGTGTGGGATTGATGTCCACGCCTTGAGCGACCGCTTCCTGGATCATCTGATCCAGGCGGTCCCAGTCTCTGATGAAGGTACTCCAGTGCAGGTGTCTCCCTTCTTGAAATTCCTGCAGTTCCTGAGGAGACATCTGAGCCTCGACGAACCCCCAGATGTGCTCCACGACATCCTGTCCGGCACGAATTGATTCGGGTGCGTTCTCAGTGTGCCCGAAAACCATCAGACCGGCCCGATGAACCTCTTCCGCCGCCCACCGATAAACTTGGCTGATTTCATCGTCAAACGGGGGAAGGTTGGCGAAATCCGGTTTCTTCTGCAGCCAGCTTTGAATCGAATCGTGCACCTGATCCCTGCTCATGTCGGGAGAAAGTGGAAACTTGCCGGCGCTGTCAAAGATTCTGGGGGTTCGAGCCGCCGCCTCCCGGGAGGTCCCCTTGAGCTCATTCAGGTCTTCTCCTACTGCCAGCACCGTGGTAACGCCGTAGTTCAGATACACCTCTCCCATCCATCTCTCATGATGGGCATGCGACTCGATCAGGCCCGGGATTATGTATTTCCCGGAAAGGTCTATCACTTCGGCCTCGGAAGGGTAGCTCGAGTCTGCGGGCTGAATGGACTGGATCCGGTCTCCTCTGACGACCACGATTGCCTCGGGCAGAGGCGGACCTCCCAGACCGTCGATCAGGGTAGCTCCTTTCAGGACCAGCGTTCTTCCGGTCCCAGGCTGGGCCAGCAGACTGAGACAGTAGACTCCAATGGTGACCAGCAGGAAACAGATCACCTTACTGATGACAGGTAGTTTGATCATGGCTTGTCTCCCTATTTCCGGGTGAAGTGCGAGTTCAGGTACTGTACTACCGTCTCCTCGTCCTGTTCTTCCAGAGAAACCTCCCACAGTTGTCTCATGCGGCGCACCACACGGTCCAATAATACGGATCTTTCTCGGTAGTTTCCTCAAACCATTCTTCCTGGTAAGTACTCCGGCCCTGCAGCAGCCGATCTTTCATGGTGCCCTAGGACTAACTCCCTAGCGCCCCGATGCCGGTGTGTCTGATCTTCTGAGAATTCATCTGGAGACACGGATGGGCACTGATTCGGAGGGTGTTGGCTATGGTCTGGTGAGGTGGTCAGGAGGTCAGGTGGTTCAGCTGGCAGCTTCTGATAACATAGCGGAATTGAAGGAGGAGCTATGGCTGACAAGAGTGACCGATGGGAAGAGAATGCCAAGGGGAAGTATTTTGTGGACGGGAACTGTATCGCGGCCAAGTTGTGTGTGGCGGTCGCTCACAAGAACTTCAAGATGTCTGATAGCGGCCATGCTTATGTGTACAAGCAGCCGGAGAGTCCGGAGGAAGAGGAGCAGGCTCGTGAGGCCGTGACTGGCTGCCCCGTGAATTCAGTCGGGGATGACGGCGAGGACGATTAGTGCCTCTTGCCATCCTGATCTCTGCAGCTCTGGGTGGCTCCCGTTCGTCATGATGCATCCTCCCGTCGACCGAGAATACCTGTTTGAGACACTGGCTGATCTGATCCGGATCAATTCCATCAATTCGTCCCTGGTTCCGGATGGAGCCGGGGAAGCGGAGATCGCAGCCTACCTGGCTGATGCTCTCAACGATATCGGTCTGGAGGTGTCCTCCCATGAACCGCAGCCCGGTCGGATCTCGGTGGTGGGAAGGTTGGCAGGAAAAGGAGGCGGGGCCTCTCTGATGCTCAACGCCCACTCCGACACCGTGGGAGTGGAGGGCATGACCGAACCTTTTTCAGCCCGTGTGAGCGATGGAAGGATGTATGGACGGGGGGCCTACGACATGAAGGGCAGTCTGGCTGCCTGTATGGCCGCTGCCAAGGCCCTCGTGGAATCAGACGCCCCTCTGGAAGGGGACCTGTTGGTTGCAGCGGTGGCGGATGAGGAACACGCCAGCATCGGGACAAGCGATCTGATTCGGGACTGCAGAGTGACCGGCGCCATCGTTACCGAACCCACTGAATTGGAGATCTGTCTGGCCCACAAAGGATTTATCTGGGTGGAGATTGAAACTCATGGCCGAGCAGCACATGGCAGCCGTTTCGAGGAGGGAATTGACGCCAACATGCGGATGGGTCGACTGCTCTCTCGTCTGGAGGAGCTGGAACAGGAGTTACGCTCTGGCCGGCAACATCCGCTCCTGGGCCCTCCTTCGCTGCATGCCGCAAAGATCTCAGGGGGAAGTGCACTGAGCGTCTACGCCGAAAACTGCAAACTGCAGATCGAGAGGCGCACCATCCCGGGGGAGATTGAAGGCCAGGTAGTCGAAGAGTTGCAGGCCATTGTCAATCATCTGTCCCGGGAGGACCCTACCTTCAAAGCCAGTCTCGATGTCCTTTTTTCAAGGGACCCGTTCGAGGTTTCTCCCGAAACAGCAATTGTTCATCGAGTCGCTGATGCCGCCCTCGCAGTTCTGGGAAAGCCGCCCCCCCTGGCTGGCCAGACACCCTGGATGGATGCCGCGCTTCTTTCGGCTGCCGGTGTGGAGACCGTTGTGATCGGCCCCAGTGGTGGTGGGGCCCACTCCAGAGAAGAGTGGGTGGATCTAGAGTCGGTCTTCTGTCTGGCCCAGATTTTGGCCCGTACCGCCGTCAACTACTGCTGTTCAAACTGACCAGGACAGGGCTCCGGCTGCTGTCTGAGGGCCTCAGAAGCCATGTTTTCAATTGATTTTTCAAGGCGCGATCCAGCCCAGGAAATCATTGATCGTCCCGAACGCCTGACGAAAAGTCACTGGGTGAGGATCTTGAGAGAGCTCCGGTTGGTGAATTGCTGGCTGGGCGGGGGAAGGGCCGCCCTCAAGGAGTTGCAGTTGCTGGTGGCTGAGATTGCAGGACGAGACGGGAGCAGGCCCGTGAGGGTAGTCGATTTTGGGTGTGGTTCTGCCGATCTTGGAGCGGCTCTGGTCAGTTGGGCTCGGCGAAAGGAGTATCGGATCCATGTGACAGGTGTGGATTGGAATCCGTTGGTGTGCGAGATCGCCCGACAGCACACAGCTCGTTTCCCCGAAATTGCCATTGTTCGAGGAGATGTCAGGAGTCCTCCCTTGAAGCCTGGTAATTGTGATTTGATCCTCTGCTCGGCCTTCCTGCATCACTTCACAAACCAGGAGATTGTCCAGATTCTAAGGGTTTTGGCTCCGGTGGCCCGCAAGGCTCTGGTAGTGAGCGATCTGCACCGGCATTTTTTGGCCTATCTGGGCATCCGGTGTTTGACCAACCTGTTTTCCCGTTCAGAGGCGATTCGCAACGATGGCCCGCTCTCGGTTCTAAAAGGCTTCCGTCGCCAGGAACTGGAGTGGATTCTGCGGAGAGCCGAAATGGCCCCAACCAGTCTGAAATGGCGGTGGGCGTTTCGGTATGTACTGGTCGTTCCAACCGAACCCGTCCTTCCTTCCCCTTGTCAGGGGGCGGAGGCAAACTTGTAAACTCAACATCCAAAAACAGGGAAGAGATGATGGTTTCAGGAAGGCGATTGGGGATTGTGGCGGCATTGGCTCTGACGGGTTTTCTCCTTGGCAGCATTTGGTATTGGGACAGTTCTGAGCCCACCGTCGAGTGGAGTGTCTCTTCGGGAGCGGTTGGCTCAAAAACCAGGATCAACCTGATGATCCAGGACGAAGGCCGGGGCTTGCGATCGGTTGAGTTGGCTCTCCTACAGTCGGGAAACCGCCAGAATTTGGTGTCCGAGATCTACGCCCCAACCTGGTTTTGGCAGCAGGGAGAGCAGCAACGTTCAATCGGGTTTTCTGCTGAGACATCCGTTAGTGAAGGGGCACTCTCGGAAGGTGAACTCTGGCTGGAGGTCACCGCGCGGGATCAGCCTAATTGGTGGTTGTGGAGCCGGGAGACCTTTGAAAGGCGCACCTTTATTCTCGATCTCACGCCGCCGCAAATTGAGGTGCTGTCTGGCCAGCACTACATTCGCCAGGGAGGGTCGGAAGCCATTCGCTATCGTGTTTCTGAGGATACGGTAGCTTCGGGGGTGCAGGTGGGAGAGCGATTTTTCAGGGGCGCCGCCTTGTCTGAACAGGGAATGAAGGGCTCCCTCTGCCTGTTTGCTCTGGGTCACGATCAGTCTTCTGAAACCAGCATGTGGCTTTGGGCCGAGGATGCAGCCGGAAACCGAAGTCGGGTCTCTTTCTGGAAGAAGGCCTTTCCGGTCCACTTTCGAAGTCGCAGGATACCTCTGTCGGCGCCTTTCATTGACAAGGTGGTCATGGAGATCTCAGATAGGACGAAGCCGTTTGTTCGAGAAGAAACTCCTCTGGAAACGTTTCTGAAGATCAACGGGCAGCTAAGGCAGATCAACCACCAACAGATAGAGAAGATCAGCCGAGATTCTATCCCTCGATTGCTGTGGGACCAGGCTTTCCTGCAGTTGAGTAACTCACAGGTCGAATCAGCCTTCGCGGATCACCGAGACTACTATTATCAAGACAAAAAGGTTGATGAACAGACTCATCTAGGTTTCGATCTGGCTTCTGTGGCCAACAGTCCGGTTGAGTGTGGAAATGATGGGATCGTGATCTATGCTGACTATCTGGGGATCTATGGGAATTGTGTCTTAGTGGATCATGGTTTGGGACTCCTTTCGCTCTATGGTCACTTGAGTCAGATTGAAGTCCAGAAGGGACAGCCGGTTGAGAGAGGCCAGACTCTGGGACGCACAGGGCAAACCGGGTTGGCCGGTGGAGACCATCTTCACTTCAGTATCTTTCTGCAGGGAGTTCAAGTGAATCCCCTGGAGTGGTGGGATCCGCGTTGGGTGGAACTGCACGTATTGTCCAAAGCAGACACGAATTGACACGGATTCAGAGGGTGTAGCCTGATCTCCTGTCAGTTGTCTGCTGTCAGGTGTTTACGAATCGATCTCGCTGAAGACGGGGTGGCTGAGGTAGCGTTCTCCCAAATCACAAGCGATTGCGACGATTCTTTTCCCGCTGCCCAGTTTGGCAGCTATCTCGAGAGCGGCCCAGCAGATGGCACCAGAGGAGATGCCGGTGAAGATACCCTCCTGGCGCGCCAGTTTCCGTGTCGTTTGGCAGGCGTCGGAGTACTGGACCTGCATTATTTCGTCTATGATGTTGAGGTTAAGGACAGGGGGGACGAATCCTGCCCCGATTCCCTGAATTTCATGTGGACCGGGTGCTCCCCCTGAGAGAACCGGCGAGTCTGCTGGTTCCACAGCTACAATGCGGACGTTTTGAAGCTGCTCTTTCAGAACCTCCCCAACTCCGGTGATGGTTCCTCCCGTTCCCACTCCTGCCACAAAGCAGTCGAGGCGTCCTTCGGTGGCTTGCAAGATCTCCACCGCTGTTGTACGACGATGGATTTCTGGGTTGGCGGCATTCTCGAACTGCTGTGGCATGTAAGCGTCTGGATACTCTTCCAGAAGCTCCTTCGCCTTCTCAATGGCAGCGCCCATGCCCCGGACTTCGGGAGTCAGAACCAACTCAGCTCCCATCGCCCTTAGAATTCTTCTTCGCTCTACGGACATCGTGTCAGGCATGGTGAGGATCAGTTGGTAACCCATCACGGCTGCCGCCATGGCTAATCCGATGCCCGTGTTCCCACTGGTGGGCTCAATGATCACTGTTTTACCAGGGAGAATCTCCCCGGCTCTCTCCGCATCTTGCAACATGGCATAGCCGATTCTATCTTTGACACTGAACATGGGATTAAGTGACTCTAGCTTGAGAAGAACCTCCGCAGACTCTCTCTTGGGGAGGCGATTGAGGCGAACCAGAGGGGTGTTGCCGATCAGTTCAAGGATGTTATTGGCCAGGCAGGGACGTTGGACCGGCATCATTAAAAAAGGAGCCTTCAGGGGGAGGCCAATGGAGCGTAGTAACCCTTTCGATAATTGACCTTCAGGCCGGAACCTCTGACTGTCACACGGAGTTTTCGAAACGAACCGTCTCGTTTTGTGTTCGTAGACACGTAACCCAACATATACTGATTCTTGATTTCATGGTTGATCCGATTGAAAGCTTCTCGGAGTTTTTCCAAATCGGCCTTCGAGTTAAAGAATACGCCTCCCGTAGATTCGGAGAACTTCTTCAATTTACCAAAATTTGAATCGAACCGCCTGCTGCGCACTCCGATTCCATAAATCACAACGTCTTCTTCCTGAGCAATACGAATAGCGTCCTTTTCGCTGACAATGCTCTGTGTGTCGGCACCGTCGGAAAGAATGACGATGACCTTTCTTCCGACTTCCTGGCCCAGCAAATCCTGTGCCGCCAGCCAGATGGCGTCGTACAACTTGGTAGCGCCACCCGCTCTCATTTCTACGATGGCGTGACTCAGGAGATCATGGTCGTAAGTAAAGTCTTGGACCAGATTAATATCGCTGTCGAACTGAACGATGGCCGCCATGTCCTTGTTTGTTCGCAGAGTTCTCTTGAGGAATTCAGTCGCAGCCACCTGCTCAAAGGCGAGTTTTTCTTTCACGCTTCCGCTGGTGTCGATGAGAAGCACAATCGTGAGGGCCTGGGCATCGTCACCGGATTCATTGTGGAAAAATTTAATCTGTTGTCCGACTTTGTCCTCAGTCATCTGAAAGTCTTCCTTCTTCAAGTCGGAGACGTAGTTACCATGTCGATCTCGAACGGTACAGACGACGTTAACAACATCTACTGTGGCTCGGATGACAGGCTCCTGTCCTCGCAGATCCAGTACCCAACCCAGGAGCCCCAGATGAAGAATGACAAAGGTGCTGAGGAGATGATTCCTCATCCTAATAGAGTACCCGAGAATGACTGATTGAACAAACAGACACGGATGGACACGGATTAACAACCACAAATTAACACGGATTCAGTAAACACGGATTGCACGGATTCAGAGGGGGTAGTTGTCAGCCCAGTCACTCGACAATCGACACTCGTCAATCGACAATGGTCAGGGGTTTAGCAGCCCAGATTATGCATAGGTTGTCGTGACGAAGTGCTGCAGGCGCCGCGATGACAAGGCGGGAGACTGACAAACCTCCGAATCCGTGTCAATTCGTGTTCGTTAATCCGTGGAATCAGTGTTAACAAGGCAGCACAACGCCGTCAGCGTGGATGATTCCAGTACTGCAGTAGACAACTCATGCATGATCCGGGCTAGTCCATCACAACGCACTTTTGAGTGGCCAGATAAGTGTATATGACGGCTGTTGCCACATAGAAGAAACTGAAGGAAGGGATCTCGATGCCCGTCATTGTAACCGCTAGATCAATCACCACGGCCGGGGTCAAGCTGTAGAGGGAAATGGTGAAGTACTGCTGAAAAGGGAGCCGGACGTCGTAACGGGCGCTGACGGAGAGCGCGATCACGGAGAGAACAACAGTCAACGAGGCTTTAGCCAGCAGGGTGTATCCCAGTAGCAATGGGAAAAAAGTCGGAAAGTAAAGCCACTTGACCAAGCTGATCGCTTCACTGAACACCTCCGGTGATATCTGAAAGGAGCCAAAGTCCTTCCAGTCATGCGTCTGAGTCTGGCCCAGCTCATGAAGATAGAGCTTCTCTTGAGTGAACAAAAAAGCCGGTTCTTGGATTTCTCTGGGATCGCTGTAGGTGCCGGTCGTGTCGAAAACGAAAGTGATCAATTGCTCTCCACGATACCTCTTGATCAGGGGCTGTTCGCTGTGTACCCAGAGTCTGCCGTCTCGTACTTCCAGTACAGGAAAATTCTGCTGGGCCCAGCGGAAAATCTCCAAAAATTTGGAGCCGTTCTGCCAGGCAAAAATCAGGGTTAGAGCGACAGCAATATGGGCAGACAGAAGAACAAGGTACAGGAGGGTCTTGCGAAGCGGCTGGGTGAATATAGTTTTGTAAAAAAGAAAATCAGTAACCGCTGAATAAGTCTGCTGATAAAACTCTGTCAAAGAGTTCGGCACGGAGTTCCCCGGCGGCAGATTTTAACTTGCAACATAGTAGAGAATTCGATTGCAGCTTTCGCAAGTGATGATTTTTTGGTTGGTTTTGAGTTCATTGAAGAGTTGCGGACGTAACCGGACATGACACGCCTGGCAGGATTGGTCTCTAGCTTCTGCTAGGGCTATTCGATTGCGGGCGGAGGCAATTCTTTCATATTGTTGGATCAGCTCGCCAGGAATTTGGCTTTCAATTTGCCCTCGTTCGCTATTGAGGTGGTTGATATCCTCTTGGGCTTGCAAACCGGTACTCTCCAGTTTATTCCGCTTTTTAGATAAGCGTTCCTTCTGTTCGGAAAGTTCTTGCTTGGCTTCCGTTAATTGTTTTT
>JAUXKG010000009.1 GCA_030624355.1 Acidobacteriota bacterium | reverse complement strand
GACTGGACAGTAAAAGTTAGATTTCCATACTATCCCAAATCGGCGCCAGCTTAAACCAAGGGGTCTGCTGAGGTCGGATTATGTCTTCACTCGAAGGCTGAGATACCGGTAATGCTTTGGCCCACAATGAGGGTGTGGATATCGTGAGTCCCCTCATAGGTGTACACCGTTTCCAGATTGGACAGGTGGCGAAATACGGGATAGTCACTCAAGATTCCGTTCGCACCCAAGATATCACGGGCCAGCCGGGACGTTTCCAGCGCCATCGCCGCATTGTTTCTTTTGGCCATGGAGATCTGATCGTAGCGGCACTTTCCTTCATCCTTCAATCTGCCCAATCTATAACTCAAGAGTTGCCCCTTGCTGATCTCGGTCACCATGTGAACCAATTTGCTTTGGACTAGCTGGTGAGCGGCGATCGGTTTGTCGGCAAACTGCTTGCGTTCAAGCGACCAGCTTCTGGCCGCGTCGTAACAAGTCAGGGCGCTCCCTACGGCTCCCCAGGCAATTCCATAGCGGGCCTGGTTCAGGCACATTAAGGCGCTCTTAAGGCTCTCCGTTTCTGGCAGCAAGCTGGACTGGTCCACTCGACAATTGTCGAAAACCAGCTCAGACGTAACCGAGGCGCGCAAGGAATGTTTGTTGTGGTAATCCCTGGCTTCGAAGCCTGCAGTCCCCGCTTCCACCAGGAAGCCCCGAATCTGTTCGTCATCACAGCGAGCCCAAACGACAGCCACATCGGCGATAGATCCGTTCGTGATCCAGGCCTTGGAGCCATGGATAATGTAGGAGTCTCCCTCTTTGCGGGCTCGTGTCCTCAGTCCGCTGGGATTGGAACCAAAGTCAGGCTCCGTCAAGGCGAAACAACCGATGACCTGGCCGGTTTGAAGCCGGGGCAGCCATCTTTCCTTCTGTTCCGGACTTCCAAAGCTATGGATTGAATACATGACCAGGGATCCCTGAACCGAGACGAAGCTGCGCAGTCCGCTGTCCCCTCTTTCCAGTTCCTGCATGATCAATCCATAAGCTACGTTGTTCAGACCGGCGCATCCAAAGTCCTTCAGGTTGGCACCCAGGTAGCCCAGTTCCGCCATAGGTTTCACCAGTTCGGCAGGGAAGGTTCCCCGCATGTAGTGATCCTCGATGATGGGAAGGACTTTGTCCTCTACGAACGCCCGGACGCTGTCCCGAATCAACCGCTCTTCATCAGTTAGAAGGTCGTCTATGTTCATGAAATCAACACCCTGAAATGCCATTCAGCGAATATAGCACACAGCCAGTCCACGCAGCCTTGAATGTGTTATAAAGGAGCAATGATCATCGGGCTGACCGGCCGCAACGCCGCGGGGAAGGGTGCGGCCGCAAAGTTTCTGGAATCCAAGGGTTTTTACTATTACTCCCTTTCCGACGTCATTCGCGAAGAAATCCGAAAAGCAGGCTTGGAACTGACGCGAGAGCGGCTGATTGAGACAGGCAGAGAACTGCGTGATACGAGAGGTCTTGATGTTCTTGCTCGAGAAATACTGAACCGTATCGAGGACGACAGGAACTATGTAGTCGATTCGTTTCGTCACCCCGCGGAAGTGGAAACCTTTCGGGAACAGCCGGGGTTTCGTTTGATTGTTGTGGAAGCTGATCCAGAAATCCGCTTTAAGCGGATTAAGCAGAGAGGGCGAGAAGACGATCCCGTCACCTTCGAAGAGTTTCAATCTGTAGAAGAGCAGGAAATCGCCAACCAGGAGGATAAAGGACAGCAATTGAAGGCCTGCGAGCAGCTGGCTGATTTTCGGGTGACCAATGATGGTTCACTGGAAGAACTTCAAGAGCAGGTTGCAGTGCTGCCTCGCCAAGTGATGGGCGATTTGGCGCGCCCCGACTGGGATGAGTACTTCATGAGCCTGGCGAAAGTGGCCGCCATGCGCAGTAATTGCGTGAAGAGGAAGGTCGCTGCCGTCATCATACGAGACAAACGGATTGTTTCTACCGGGTACAACGGAACTCCACGCGGAACAAAGAACTGCTTCGAAGGGGGTTGCCCTCGCTGCAACAACCTGGCAGACAGCGGAACTCAGCTGGATGAATGTTTATGCTCACATGGTGAAGAGAATGCTATTACGCAGGCGGCTTATCACGGCGTGAGCGTCAAGAATGGAACCCTGTATAGCACCTTTGCGCCATGCCTGATGTGTACGAAGATGATCATAAATGCGGGAATCAGGGAAGTGGTCTACAACCTGGACTACCCGTTGAATGAGACTTCTTTCAAGCTTCTTCAGGAGGCGGGTGTGGTGTGTCGTCAGCATAGGGTAGGGTAAGCCCGCGCTCACCCAGGACACTAGGGCATGTGGAGTTTTGGTTCGTTATTTTTCTTCACCATGGCGTCGGTGGGCTTCATCCTTTTCATGACGAAGTACCCACACGGATCTGAGATTCGCCTGTGGGGAATTCGAACATGTCATCTGCTGGGTTTCTTAGGCGTCTTGATGCTGTGGCTGTCCAGAGGGCATCTAACCGAGCTCTCGCTGGTCATCGCTTCTTCTCTGATCGTTTCTGTGGTCGCTTTCGAGTTCTCTGTGAAGTACCTGGACTAGCGTGGACCAGCTGACAACTGACAGGGAGTCGAAGATCCACCTTGCTCTAATCCGTGTCTCGCCTGACCCCTGACCGGATAGTCGGCAACCGACCTCCGAATCCGTGTCAATCTGTGTTCGTCAATTCATGTTCATCCGTGTTTACCGAATCCGTGTCCGGGACAGCTCATCCAGAAAATAGGCGGAACTCCTGATGCCGCCGTAGAAATTTCCCAGGTCCAGTTTCTCGTTGGGAGCGTGGGCATTTTCATCCGGCAAGCCAATTCCGAACAGAACGCTGGGGATGTCCAGCTGTTCGGCGAAGGTGGCCACCACCGGAATGGATCCGCCTTCTCGTTGAAAAACGGGTTTCTTGCCGAACCCCTTTTGAATGGCCTGGGCAGCTGCTACCAGGGCGGGGTGATCCAGAGAGGCGACCCAGGGCTTCCCCCCGTGCATCCGAGTGACTGCAACCTCCAGGAACGGGGGTGCCAGTTCGTGCACATAGTCCTCGAACAGATCTTCGATTGTCTCAGGCTGTTGATCAGGCACCAATCGCAGGCTGACTTTAGCCATGGCCCGCGCAGGTAAAACCGTTTTCGCTCCTTCGCCTGTGAATCCACTGAGCATTCCGTTAATTTCAAAGGTCGGCCTCGTCCACAGCCGCTCCAATGGCGTGTATCCATGTTCACCTGAAAGCTGTTTGACCCCTATGTCCTTCTTGTAGGCCTCTTCATCAAAAGGGAGTCGGGCGAATTCCTGGCGCTCCCTGTCCGTCAGATCCCGGACGTCGTCATAAAAGCGGGGAATGGTAATGCGACCATGATCATCCTTCATGGTGGACAAAATGGTGGACAGTTCAAATGCGGGGTTCGCAACAACGCCTCCAAAGGATCCGGAATGGAGATCCGTGCTAGCTGCCGATACATCGATCTGAAAATAGACAAGACCGCGCAACCCGTAACAAATCGAGGGAACACCTCTTGCAAACATGGTGGTGTCCGAGACCATCACAACGTCAGCCTTGAGAAGATCACTGTGGCTATCAATGAAAGAGTTCAAATTGGGACTGCCGATTTCTTCTTCACCTTCAATTAAATACTTAATGTTGACCGGCAGTTGTTTGCCGCACTCTAGGTAAGCTTCGGCACTCTTGAAGTGAATGAACATCTGGCCCTTGTCATCCGCAGCTCCGCGAGCGTACAGTTCCCCATCCCGAACGGTGGGTTCAAAGGGTGGGGACTGCCAAAGTTCTATCGGATCCACTGGCTGGACATCGTAGTGACCATAGACCAGCACTGTTGGCTTCTCTTCGTTTGTGATGCGCTCGCCGTAGACGATGGGGTGGCCGGGAGTGGGAAAAATCTCCACCCGTTCCATCCCAGCTTTTTGGAGCTGCTGCCCGACGTATTCAGCTGCGTTCTTGACATCCTGGGCGTGTGAAGCATCGGTGCTGATACTGGGGATTTTCAGGAATTCCTTGAGCTCTTCAAGGTAGCGATCGTGATTTTTTTCGATGTACTCTATGACACTTTTCATGCGTGCCCTCCGAACGCCTCAAATGGTGGTGGAATGTGGATGCATCTCTGTCAGTTCCCTTTGAACTTTGATCAATTGATCACTGTACTGTACAGGATACTCTTCAACAGAGTGAAGTAGCTTGAAAGAAGAGGGCAGTTGAGACAGTTGTTCCTGAACATGCGCTCTGATCTCAGAAACATCCGGAACTCTAGCAATCAACCGGCCGTTCTCGACCTGCTTTCGAAGGAGTGGCTCGGCCCCTTCAGGAATTTTGATCTCTTCATCCCATTTGCAGATCACATCACCTGCGAAGCCCTCTTTTCCAACCTTTCGAAAAATCTGTTTTCGATAGGGAAAAGTCGACTTGCCTTGGCTGGTCTTGATCCGAGGCTCGGTCCGGCCCTCACGAATCACTTCGACCAGCTTGTAAACCAGATCGCAGGTGGGGGCGTCGGTAGATACAGCCAGATCAGTCCCCACCCCAAAAGCATCAATTGGGGTGTCGGCCATGGCTAGAGAGTGAATTCTTTCCTCATCCAGATCTCCGCTGGCCACGATTTGAGTGTTCTGGTAGCCGTGGCGATCCAGAAACTCCCGAGCCTGGAAAGCCAATTCAGCCAGATTGCCACTGTCCAGACGCACGCCCTTGATGTCGTGTCCGATCTGCACCGCCTTTTCCAAACCGGCCAGGGTGTCATAGGTGTCAACCAGCAGAATCGAGTTCTCCCGAAAGACTTGGTAAAAGAGCTCAAAAGCTTTCTTTTCATCGCCGCAAGCTTGAACGAAGGAGTGAGCCATGGTTCCATGGACAGGGATTCCCATCTCCTGGGCAGCCAACACATTACTGGTGCCGCTGCAGCCCCCCAGGAAGGAGGCTCTGGCGGCCAGAATTCCGGCTTGGAGACTGTGTGCTCGTCGACTTCCAAAGTCAACAATCGATCTGCCTTTGCCGGCCAGGGATAGTCGGGCTGCCTTGGAAGCGACCATGCTCTGAAAGTTGATACAGTTGATCAGGCAAGTCTCCAGGATTTGAGATTCGATTATGGGACCAGTCACCTGAAGAATCGGTTCCCCTGAGAAAAACACCGTCCCCTCGGGCAAGGCATAGAGATCTCCAGTGAAGCGAAACTGGCGCAGGTAATCAAAAAAGTCACTTCGCACCGACTTGAAGACATCCAGGCTTCGCAGGTGGTCTACCGCCTGCTTCGTGAAGCGGATGTTGTCCACAAAATGGAGAGCCTGTTCAAGTCCCGCAGCGATCAAGAAGCTTCTCCTTTTGGGAAGCTTGCGGGCGAAAAGCTCAAAGGTGGCATGCTCTTCATGGTGGCCCCCTTCGAAGTAGGCAGCCGCCATTGTCAGTTCGTACAGATCGGTATTGATGGCAAGGGTTTCGACCGTCGGGAAAAGTGGATTCAACTTCATGACGATCCGAAGACACGCTCGAAGATTGTCTCCACGTGCTTGAGTCGATCCTGAATGTTGAAGATTGTCTTCACCTCGTCCGGGTCAAGATGAGCCCCTATGTCAGAATCCTTCAAGATGAGTTCCTGGAAGTCGGCACCTTGATCCCACACGCACATAGCATTTCGCTGCACCCACTCATAAGCCCGTTCACGAAGAACACCCTTTCGGGTTAGTGCAAGGAGGAGCGCTCCAGAAAAAATCAATCCTCCGGTCAGCTGGAGATTAGTCTCCATCTGGCGCTCGTTGACCTCCAGATTCTGGATGACGCTGCTGAGCTTGATGGTGAGATAGTGGGCCAGAGTTGTGCTGTCAGGCAAAATGACGCGCTCAACCGATGAGTGGGAGATGTCTCTTTCATGCCATAGCGGAATATTTTCAAGACTGGAGAGGGCATTGCCGCGGAGCACTCGGGAAAGCCCGCTGATCTGTTCGCAGACAATGGGGTTTCGCTTGTGAGGCATGGCGGAGCTGCCCTTCTGTCCTGCCGCAAAGGCTTCGCTCGCCTCCTGAACTTCTGTGCGTTGAAGATGTCGTATTTCGGTGGCGATCTTGTCATAACTGGAGCCTAGAATCGCCAGCGTGCAGAGATACTCAGCGTGGCGGTCTCTTTGAAGGGTCTGAGTCGAAGCTTGGGCAAAGGATATGCCCAGGCGTCTGCAGACGTTCTCTTCCACCTGAGGAGGAAGATAGGAGAAAGTCCCCACAGGGCCGCTGATCTTTCCAACCTGCAGACTTTGTCGAGCCCGGCGAAATCGCTCCAAATCTCGATCCAATTCCGAATACCAGACAGTCAACTTCAGCCCAAGGGTGACCGGTTCTGCGTGTATGCCGTGAGTGCGGCCGATCATTGGCAGCCGCTGGTAACGAAAGGCCTGAGTCCTTACGATGGACATCAGCTTCAACAGCTCTTGCTCGATGAGGTCAGAAGCTTCCCTGACCTGGAGTGCCTGAGCGGTATCCACAACATCAGTGGAGGTCAATCCAAAATGAATGAAACGGGACTGGTCACCCACCGTTTCCGCTACGGCTGTGGTGAAGGCGATCAGGTCGTGACGGGTGATCTCCTCGATCTCTCGGATCCTGTCGAGGGAGAAATCGGCTTTTTCTTTGATCTCAGCCACCGCCTCAGCAGGGATCTCCCCCAACTCTGCCAGGACTTCACAGACGGCAATCTCGACTTGGAGCCATTTGCGAAACTTGTTTTCCTCGGACCAGACCCTCTCCATCTCGGGCCGGGTGTATCGGGGGATCATAAGTCTAAGACTATGGAAGGTTTGCTCTGGTGAGTCAAGTGCAGCAGACACGAACCAGGAAGCAGGGGTTGTTCCTGCCGCAGCGCCCTGTCAGCAGATTCCAAAGCAATTTGCGGGTCATTATTTTGACGGCTGAGATGAGCCAGAAAGAGGTGGCTGGCTCGGCCGTCGAAGTGGTGAGTCAGGAAAGTTGAAAGCTCCTGGTTGGAAAGATGGCCCTTTTTGCTGAGAACCCGCTGTTTGAGGTGCCAGGGGTAGGGACCGATTTTCAACATCTCTTCATCATGGTTGGATTCCAGGACCAACCAATCGCAACCTGACAGTTGGTCAATAACGGCGGTGCTTAGTTCCCCAAGGTCGGTCGCTAGAGTTCCACAGACTCCATTGCTAGTGAACCGAAAGCCGACCGGGTCGGCAGCATCATGAGAAACAGGAAAGGGTTCGACCTGGAGATCTCCGATGGAGAAGGGAGACCCGCTGTGAAAACCTTCCCAGCGGACAACTTGCTGAAGACCGGGTGCTTCGTCCCGAGTCCCCTCATTCATGTAAACGGGAACCCGACACTGGGAGGAAAAAGAAAAAACACCTCGAATGTGATCAGTGTGCCCATGGGTCACTAGAACGGCGTCGATCGGTCGCTTGTCCAGTTTAGCCAGCCGCAGACGTCGCTCCAGAGCACGCCTTCCAAAGCCCAGGTCCACCAAGATTGCGACCTGCTCGGTGGCAATGTACGTACAATTTCCACTGCTTCCGCTTCCTAAGACAGACACTCGCACTATAAGATAGAATGTACCAGTTTTGTATGAAAAAGAGTAACTTGATAGGGCTAAATGAAGCCGAACTCGTCAAGGTGGCCGAGAGCTTGGGAGGCAGGTCCTTTCGAGGCCGGCAGCTGTATCATGAGATTTACCGGCGCCGGGAATTCAGCCTGGACCAGATGACGGAATTGCCCAAGAAATTCCGCTCGCAGCTTGAGCAATCATTTGAGATTCGGGTTCCTCAAATTCACGATCGGCAGCAGTCCGAAGATGGGACGATCAAGTTTCTGTTCCGGCTGTCTGACGCAAAGTATATCGAGTCGGTTCTCATTCCCGAAGACCATCGACGAACCCTGTGTATTTCCTCACAGGTCGGGTGTGATGTTGGATGCACCTTCTGCATGACAGCGCAAATGGGTTTTCATCGAAATCTGACTCCCGGGGAAATCCTCGGTCAGGTTTTAGCGATTGCTCGTGATGGGTGTTTGAGTCAACCGGGCTTCAACGTTGTCTTCATGGGAATGGGAGAGCCTCTTTACAACTATCGAAATGTTATGAAGGCTTTTCGAATCATGACAGACTCGAAAGCATTAGGGCTGTCTTACCGAAAAATCACCGTGTCCACCTCGGGAGTGGTTCCTGTTTTGAGCCGAATGCGTAGTGAAACAGAGCTGCCCAATTTAGCCATTTCACTCAATGCTACCCGCAATGATGTGCGCGATGAGTTGATGCCGATTAACCAGAAGTGGGATCTGAATGGCCTCCTGGATGTGTGTCGCAGTTTCCCCTCCAAGCTCAGGCGTCGGATTACCTTCGAATATGTTCTGTTGTCCGGCGTCACTGACTCGGATCGGGATGCGTATCGACTGATCACACTCCTGAAGGGCATGAAGGCCAAAGTCAACCTCATTCCCTACAACCCCGATCCGGCTTTACCGTTTGATCGCCCCACCCCCGATCGTGTGGAGCAATTCAGGGAGATTTTGATGCGCGCATCGATCTCGACCTTCGTCCGAAGAACCAGGGGCGACGACATCTCGGCGGCCTGTGGGCAGTTGGCCCATTTGGAGAGCGAAAGCCATGGGTAAGAGATTTTTTGTGGCGACTCTGGGATGCCGAACCAATCAAGCGGACAGTGCTGCCATTCGTCAGGATTTTCTGGACAGAGAGTTTGAGGAGACCCATCGGTGGAGTGAAGCCGATGTGATCATTGTCAATTCATGCACTGTCACCCACCGTTCTGATCAGCAGGTACGTCAACTGACTCGTCGATTGCGCCGCGACAACCCAGAAGCGCGTCTGATTGTCACCGGCTGCTATGCGCAGCGGTCCCCAGGAACCCTGGCTCAGATTCCCGGCGTTGATGCGGTTGTGGGGAACAGCCACAAGAGCAGGATCGTTCAGATTGCCACTACCGAAAAGACTTCGCCAGTCGGACTTGCCGACCACCAGCAAATTGCAGATATTCACCAGGAAGACTTTGGCCGGCGCGAGCCTTTCCAGGTGCTGCCGGCTAGCCAGACAGGGGGCAAGACGCGACCGTTTGTCAAGATTCAGGAAGGATGTGATGCCAAGTGCAGCTATTGCATTATTCCGTTGGTTCGAGGCCCGAGCCGCAGCGCTCCTCCCGATCAGATTCTCGGCCAGGTGAATGAGCTTGTGGAAGAAGGCTTCAAAGAAATTGTACTAACTGGAATTCACATCGGCACCTATGGGATGCATTTTCGACCGCGTTATCCTCTGGATCGATTGATCAGGGAAATTGTTGCTGTGCCGGGGCTGGAACGGCTGCGACTCAGTTCGATTGAGCCCATGCAGCTCTCTCGTCGAATCACGGAATTGGCCGCAGAATGTCCAAAAATAGCGCCCCACTTTCATATTTGCCTTCAGAGCGGCAGTAACGCAGTTTTGAAGAGGATGCTGAGGCCCTACAGCCGGGAGAGGTTTTCAGAGATTGTTGCGGAAATTCATGAACAACTTCCGCAAGCTGCTATTGGTACGGATGTCATTGCGGGTTTCCCTGGAGAAACAGAAGAAGATCATCGGCAGACGGTGGAGTTCATCGAAAAGATGCCCTTTGCTTATTTGCATGTTTTCCCTTACAGCGAACGTCGCGGTACTCCCGCCTCTCGAATGAAAGGGAAAGTTTCTTCCCGGACCATCAATTTGCGAAGCCGGCATTTGAGAAAACTGTCTGAGGAGAAAAATCGGCACTTCCGATCCCAGTTCCTGGACTCCCAACTTTCCGTGCTGACGCTGACAGAGCACAGAGGCGGAATGCGGACAGCCCTCTCGGAAAACTATCTAAAGGCCAAACTCGATTCTTCGGTACCGGCCAACAGAATCGTCAAAGGGAGAGTGGAGAGGGAAGATGAGGAGGGCTACCTGATTATTCGATGAAAAACTGTAGGTTCAGTTGATTATTTAGACTCCCCTTCCAGGACCACCACAGCCACGGCGTGCTCAGAAGAGTGAGTAATCGAAAGGTGAGTTTTTTGGGCTCCCAATTTGTCGAACACTTGTTTGGCCTTGCCGTGAAGAACAAGGGTGGGCCTTCCCCGCTCACCATCGATGATTTCCACGTCCTTCCAATGAATTCCCTGGCTCCAACCTGTTCCAAGGGCCTTTAGGGCGGCTTCTTTGGCGGCAAAGCGTCCTCCAAAGTGTTGGTTTTTATTTTTTCGCTGCCGGCAGTAGCCAATCTCTTCGTCTGTGAAGACTTTCTTCTCCAGGGCCTGGTTGCCTTCCAGAGCCTCGCGAATTCGGTGGATCTCAACAATGTCAATGCCGAGGCCAACCATCATGCGTATGTTACCCTTTCCTCGGATGTTCTACCAAGACCAGCTGGGAAGCACTTCCTTCTTCAGATTTCGGGAGCTGGAGAATATTCCAGGTTTCATCCATCTGTTTACCTGCCGTCCGGCGGATTCAGTAATGACAGATGCAGGAAAATCGGATGAAGTTGCGTCACCAGAGCAAATTCTGCTTGAGAATCTGGGCGTGGAACTCGAGCAGTTGATTTTTCTGCGGCAGGTGCACTCGGCTCGAGTCGTTTCGCATCGACTGACTTGTTCTGCCGGCTCCCGGGTCACGGAGGTTGAATCGGCTGACGGTGTGATCACGCTGAGCCAGGGTCAGTTTCCTGTCATCCGAACGGCCGATTGTCTGCCGATATTGATCGTCTTGCCCGAGCAGCGCCGACTTTGTGCCTTGCACGCCGGATGGCGTGGAACCCGAGATCGAATCACAGCCAAAGGGCTGGGACAATTCCTCGAACTGACGGGTGTTGAGTCGAAAGAGCTGGTGGTTGCCCTGGGGCCTGCCATCCGAAAATGCTGTTATGAGGTGGGCCCGGAGGTGCGCGAGCAGTATGAAGAGAAGGGTCATGATTCCGAACACCTGTTCATCGGCACCCATTTCGATCTGATACAGGCCAATGTGAATCAACTCCGGGACTTGGGAGTCTCGCAGATCGTCGACTCCGGCATGTGCACTTCCTGCCGCACAGACCTGTTTTATTCCTATCGGAAAGAGGGAGAAACGGGACGTATGTGGACTGCAGCCGGTTTTCTTTCCTGACAAGGAGCCTGTCCGCCTATTACTCGGACAGACTCCTAGGGTTGGGAGGAAAGAATCTGCTGGCGCATCTGTTCCCGGTGCTCTTTGAGCTTTTCTACCAGCTCGGGCTGGGATCGACTAAGGATCTGGACGGCGAACAGGGCGGCGTTGATGGCGCCGGCTCTGCCGATAGTCACACAGGCAACCGGGATTCCCTTGGGCATCTGCACAGTCGACAGAAGGGAGTCCAGTCCCTTCAGAGAGGAGGCATCCAGAGGGACTCCGATCACAGGGAGGACGCATTGGGCGGCCACCGCTCCCGCCAGGTGAGCTGCAAATCCGGCAGCTGCGATGAAGGCCTGAATGCCGCGATCCTCAGCAGCCCGAACGTATTCGGAGGTTTCCTCGGGGGTGCGATGGGCGGAAAGCACCTTCATCTCGTAGGCCACTCCAAACTGATCCAGGATTTGGCCTGCCTCCTGCATGATGTCCATATCCGAAGCAGACCCCATGAGAATGGCTATTTTCGGGTCGGTCATCTCGACTCCTTTCTGAGACCTTTGGCGGCGATGTCGCGGCGGCAGTACATGCCTTCAAAGTGAATTTTGTTGACCCCTTCGTAAGCCTTAACAATGGCCTTCTGCAGGCTGGGAGCCTGCGAGGTGACCCCAAGAACCCGGCCTCCGCTGGTAACGGTCTTGTCCCCTTTCGAGTCGGTGCCGGCGTGAAAAACAAAGGTGTTTTGATCCTCTGCGGCCATATCCAGCCCTGAGATTTCCTTCCCCTGTTCGTACGAGTTCGGGTACCCTTCCGACGCCACCACCACGCAAACGACAGCATCTTCGCTCCACTCAATCTCCACACCTTTGAGGTTGTCCATGGCCATGGCCTGGAGAACGGTCAACAGGTCGCTTTTGATGCGGGGCAAGACCACCTGAGTTTCAGGATCGCCAAGACGAACATTAAATTCCAGAACCTTCGGCCCCTGCGAGGTCATCATCAGTCCCGCGTAGAGGATCCCGCAATAGGGTCGCCCCTCCTCCGACATCCCCCGAATCGTCGGGTCGATAATCTGCTCAAGGATCTGTTGACGATCCTGGGGCGCCAGGATGGCATCCATTGAGTAAGCTCCCATACCTCCCGTGTTGGGACCCTGATCTCCCTCGTAGATGGCCTTGTGGTCCTGGGATGGGACCATGGGTAGCGCCAGACTGCCGTCTGAGAAAACCATAAAGGAGGTTTCCTCTCCCTCCAGAAACTCTTCGGCGACCAACTGGCTGCCCGAAGCCCCGAACTTTCTTTCTCTCATGACCAGCGTCACGGCTTTCAAGCTTTCTTCCAGATCGGGGCAGACGAAGACCCCTTTTCCGGCCGCTAGTCCGTCCGCCTTCAGCACCAGGGGAAATTGGAACCGGCCGTTCTTGAGTGCCGCTTCCGCCTCTTCGGGCGAGTCAAAAGCCTGGTAGTCGGCGGTGGGAATCCCATGTCTTTTCATGAAGTCTTTAGCAAAGGCCTTGCTTCCCTCCAGCAGGGCGGCAGCCGCAGTTGGACCCACCACGGGCTGGCCTGCTTCCCGGAAGCGGTCCACGATTCCTGCCACCAGAGGAGCCTCTGGTCCTACAACGGTGAGATCGATCTGCTCAGAGAGTGCGAAGGCAAGCAGCCCATCGAGATCATCAGCGGAAATGGGAACATTGGTTGCCAGCTGTGCGGTTCCGGCATTGCCCGGGGCGCAGTAGAGCTTACTGAGCTCGCGGCTTTTCTTGACCTGCCAAGCGAGTGTGTGTTCTCTTCCGCCGGAACCAACAACCAATACTTTCAAAATCTGTTATGGGTGAATAGGGCTAATGGAGACCTTATTGTGAAGACCCGGTCTTCTTTTTCCCAGAAGGAGCGTCTGATTTCGAGGTCGCTTCGGTCTTCGTTTCAGTCTTCTTTTCGGACTTCTTGGAAGAACTCTCTACAGAGCCCTCCACCGAAGAAGAGTTGTTGCCGTTTTTTCCGCCATAATCGGTCACATACCATCCATCTCCCTTGAATTGGATGGCTGGAGGAGAAAGTAGGCGCTCCAGCTTGCCTCCGCACAATTCGCACTCGACCAGGGGCTTATCGGAAAACTTCTGGATGATTTCGAAGATCTCACCGCAGTGATCACATTGATATTCGTAAAGGGGCATAAACTCTCCCGGACTAAGAATAGTACGATCGACGATCAAAGCTTGTCAAGTTTGGGGCTGACCCGGCCGGAGACTCCCTGTAAGAGGCGGATTGGATCTAAACAAGGACACCAAGAACCCTCATAGAGGCGGATTGGACCCTTTCCCGCTGTCTTTTCTCACTCTTCGTTGGCGTGCTATCATCAGGCCCAAGCCGGGGCAGAAAGGTGTGAAAGAGTTGACCATGAACCGAGTTCGAAAGGCAGTGATACCGGCGGCAGGAATGGGAACGCGATTCCTGCCGGCCACCAAAGCCATTCCCAAAGAGATGCTCCCCATTGTGGACAAGCCAACCATACAATATGTGGTTGAGGAGGCAGTCGAGTCGGGGTTTGAAGACGTCATTTTTGTGACCAGTCGGGGAAAGGGAGCCATCGAAGACCACTTTGATTACAACCACCAACTGGAAGAAAGCTTGCGTCGGCAGAGCAAGCCCGAATTGGCTGAGCTGGTAAATGAGATGTCGCGGAGGATTTCGATTGGTTCTGTTCGCCAAGAGCGCCCTTTGGGCCTGGGACACGCGGTACTGGTTGCTCAGCCTCTGGTGGGAGACGAAGCATTCGGTGTTTTTCTGGGAGACGATATCATCGTTAGCAAATTGCCCTGCATGAGGCAGTTGCTCGGTATTCATGAAAATTACCGGGCCAGCGTGTTGGCCGTGCAGGAGGTTTCCCCGGAAAATGTATCTCGATACGGAGTAGTCGATGTAGAACCGACGGGAGATCCGGAGAATAGAGTCTTCAAGGTTCTCGATGCTGTCGAAAAACCGGCCCCAGATGAAGCCCCCTCCAATCTGGCCATCATTGGCCGGTATCTGTTAACCCCGGGAGTGTTTCCGGCCCTGGAAGAGACTGCTCCTGGTGCAGGGGGAGAGATCCAGCTGACCGACGCCCTTCGGCGGCTTTTGCTGAAAGAGCCCGTCTACGCCTGTCGATTCGACGGTCGCCGGTACGATGCCGGCAACAAGCTGGGATATTTGATGGCCACGGTAGAATTCGCCTTGCAGCGAGAAGATCTGAAAGAGGATTTCCGCAACTACTTGAAACATTTGAAGCTGTGAGAGGCAATGCTGGACAGAAACTTTATTCGTGACAATCTTGAGCTTGTGAAGGAGAGGCTGAAGACCAGGGCCTTTGATCTGGAGCCTCAGCAGTTCCTGCAGTTGGACGAGGAGGCGCGAACTCTCCGTTTGGAGTGGGAGGAGCTCCGAGCCCGTCGCAATCGCACCAGCGACGAGATTGCCGAACAGAAGAAGGAAGGTGAAGACGCCTCCCAGAAGATAGAGGAGATGAAACAGGTATCCGCTCGGATCAAGGAGCTGGATGAACTGGTCAATGCGGTGGACAGTCGGATGAGCGAGTTTCTGGCAGTCATCCCGAACCTTCCGCACCTCACAGTTCCGGTAGGACCGGACGAAACTCACAATGCAGAAGTCAGAAGAGCCCGCGACCCGGCCGATTTTTATTTACCAATCAAGGATCATGTGGATCTTGGTGTGGACTTGGGAATTCTGGATCTGGAGCGAGCCTGCAAGATAGCGGGGGCCCGATTTACCAACTATTACGGTGCGGGAGCCCTCCTGGAACGGGCCCTTCTCAATTTCATGCTGGAGGTGCAGACCTGCGAACATGGCTATGTTGAGGTTCTTCCTCCCTTTATGGCAAATCGCTCTAGCCTTTTCGGCACCGGAAACCTTCCCAAGTTTGAAGCCGATCTGTTCCATGTCGACGGTACGGATTATTTCTTGATTCCGACCGCGGAGGTGCCTTTGACCAATGTGTTTGCCGGGGAGGTCCTTGCCGAAGAGAAGCTGCCGATCAATTTTGTTGCCTACACTCCTTGCTTTCGCAGTGAGGCGGGGTCCTACGGCAAGGACACTCGAGGCCTCATCCGGCAGCACCAGTTCAACAAGGTGGAGTTGGTGAAATTTACCCGGCCCGAAGATTCCTATGAGGAATTGGAAAAACTGACCTCTGATGCTGAGGAGATCCTGCGCCGACTGGAACTTCCCTACCGCGTGATGACTCTTTCCACGGGAGACATGGGTTTCAGTGCGGCCAAGACATACGATCTGGAGGTCTGGATTCCCAGCCAGGGCCGCTACCGGGAAATCTCGTCCTGCAGTAATTTCGAGGATTTCCAGGCTCGCCGGGCCAATATCCGTTACAAACCAGAGGCCGGCAAACGAACCTCTTTCGTGCACACCTTGAACGGTTCTGGCCTGGCCGTCGGGAGAACCTGGGTGGCCGTAGTCGAAAATTTTCAACAAGCGGATGGCACAGTCCTCATTCCCGACGCATTAAGGCCCTACATGCACGGAATGAAGCAAATTAACATACAGCCTTTTGTGCTAGGTTAGTGCCATGCCCCACCGTCTGCCGGGTTGGGAGAAATGACTTGCCGACAAAAACCGCAGGTTCAGCAGAGAAACAAGGTGCTGATCTTTTGAAATGATACGATTTAATCTCGACAAGAAGGTTAGTCTGACCTACTACGATCAGATCAAGGGGCAGCTCCTTTCCGCTATTTACTGCGGCAAGATCGAAGAGGGAGACCGATTGCCGTCGATTCGCGAGCTAGCCGAGGCCCTGGACGTCAACTACAAGACCGTTCGCAAGATCTATCTCCGCCTGGCCCAGGAGAGCTACATTGAGATCGTGAAGGGAAGTGGAGCCTTTCTGCAGAAGAGAAGCGGAGAAAACACCTATGAGCGGATGCGGAGACAAGCCATCTTCCGATTGCTGGGAGAGATGTCCGACAAGGCGAAAAAACTGGGGCTCTCTTCCAAAAGATTCATTAAATTGCTTGAAAATTACTCTTCAGGAACCAACCTGCGAAAAATTCATCTGGCAGTAGTCGATCATGAGGAGGAAGCATTTATCTTCTCCCGTGAGCTCGAGATGCGTTTGGGGGTGAATGTTTCTCCGGTTTCGTTGGATCAGATTGAGAGCAACGGAGTGACCAAGCTGTTCCAGGCCAGCGATTACTTTTTAACTACCAGCTGGCACATGGAGGAAGTGAGCCCACTGGCCGAGCGTTATGGAAAGAAGATGGTGGAGATCAAGCCAAGCCACGAAATTTACACCGAAATTCTGAGTGCAGCACAGGACCACAATGTGGCGATCGTTATTCAGGATGAGCAGACACTGCATGCTTCCTGGGAGGTTTTTATGAACATCTATCACCCCTCCACAGAGAAGAAATTTTGGATTGCTCCCATCGCTAGAGAAGACCTCATCGAGAATATCGTCCAGGAGGCCGATTTAATTTTCGTTTCTCCTATGTGTTGGGACGAAATGAGAAAGCGTACCCCTGCCGGCAAAAAATTGAAAACCTACGAAAACTTTATCTCTCAGGAAACAATAGACCATCTGCGGGAGCTTCAGTTGCTTGGCTGAAATTGAGTTACTTCCCAAAGCGGAATTGCATCTGCATTTAGAGGGATCGATTCACCCTTCGGTTTTTCTGGAGCTGAGTCAAAAGTATCAGACCGGGTATGACTCGCATACCACGGGAGAGGTCAGCCAGAAACTCTTCCAGTATGAAAATTTTCCAGACTTTCTGGCAACCTACAAAGTGGTGTGCGAACACCTCCGTGAACCGGCGGACTATTTGCGGATCCTGGATTGGTTGGCTGGCTATTTTGTCCGGGAAAACATCTGGTACGCCGAGATCATCTATTCACCCGCTATCCCCTGGAATTTCGGGAGAGACGGCAAGCAGATTCTGGTCTCCCTGCTGGAGAAGAGCCGCAAAATTCAATCGAGCCAGGGGACAATTATTCGCTGGATTCTAGACTGCGTGCGTCAATACGGCAGTGAATCCGCTCGGCAAACGGCGGAGTTGGGCCATGAATTTCGAGAGCAAGGTGTCGTTGGACTGGGCCTGGGCGGGGACGAGCTGTCTCTGGAGATGAAGGAATACCAGGAGGTCTTCAATTGGGCTAAAGCCCATCAACTGTTTATCCACGTTCACGCCGGTGAAATTGGAGACCCGCAACAAATCTGGGAAGCCGTGCGTCTTTTGGGCGCGAACCGAATCGGACACGGAATTCAAGCCGCAAGAGACCCTGACCTGATGTCCTATTTGCGCGATCATGCGATCGGGCTGGACATCTGTCTCACCAGCAATCTGAAAACAGGAGCCTGGACTCCCATCTCGGAGAACCCCTTTGGGTTGCTTTACCGGCGCGGTGTACCGGTGACGTTGAATACCGATGATCCTGGGCTCTTTCAGGTCTCTCTTTCTGAGGAGTTGCAGAAGGCTGTCCAGTTTTTCGATCTGGAAGAGGCCGATGTTCAGCGCATTCTCCTGCAAGGGGTCCATTCATCGTTTTTGCCCTACCAAGAGAAGATGGCCTTGATGAAGCGATTTCAAGAGGAATTCAACCGTCTGTCTCTTAGCCCGGATGATGCATAAGTTGTCTACTGCAGTGCCGCAATCATCCACGCTGACGGCGTTGTGCTTTCTTAGCCCGTATTAGGCATAAATTCTCTACTGCATCGCGAAAATCACTCGTTCTGACTGTGGTGCGCTCGGTCGGCCTCCTCAGCGTACCGTACAGTACGCTTGCGGGGGCCTCGGTCGCGCGCCTTGTCAGGCCGGCGCTTTCGGACCTTCGCGACGAGAACCTATGCATAAACCGGGCTAGCGGCTGGTGCCGATAAGTCGGCCGATGTCGGGATTTTGGAGTATGATGG
>JAUXKG010000427.1 GCA_030624355.1 Acidobacteriota bacterium | reverse complement strand
CTCCCTTTTTAGATTCAAACAGGGCTCCTCCGAAAATAAAGGCGGCCAGTTGTTAGTCGGTATTGTAGCTGCAATCAGCCAGGCAGGAAAGTGGAATCTGACCAGCTGATGAGCTGAGCCCTCCAAAACCATTGGTTAGCTCCTTCAGAGCCGCAGGCTTCAGCCTGCGTGCCGGTGCCGACCTCCCTATTGACAATGCCATTCATTTGTTCATTATTAAGACGCAATGTCATCTCCACAGTCCTTGCTCTTGAAGAAACGACTCACATCCTGGAGTCATGATATGCAAATGCCGCTTGAGGTGATTCAGAGGTTTGTAAGACTATCGCACGAAAAGGAGTCCATTAAATGAACACCAGGACAATTGAAAAGATGGCAACAGTGAGTTTTTTAATGGTCGCCCTGGCCCCTGTTGGGCACCTCCTGGCCCAGGCTGGAACCTTTCCTGCGGAGATTCTGGCCTATCCGGACATCATCCTTCACAACGGCCAGCTGCTCACAGCGGATGACGACTTCACGATCGCCGAAGCGGTGGCTCTGCGAGGCAATGTCTTTATGGCTGTTGGCTCCAACACCGAGGTGCTGCGTCTGGCCGGACCCCAAACCCAGCGGATTGACCTGAGGGGACGCTCCGTAGTTCCCGGATTGATCGATACACATCTTCACCAGGCCTGGGTGGTGCAGCTTGCCAAGCGGGGCGGCTCCGGCAGGACCTCTTTCGAGGATACGGCATCAGGCCTGAGCGAGGTCTCAGAGATCATTTCCAAGGCCAAACCGGGAGAATGGCTCTACATGGGTGGCCCCGACAACAAAGCCCTGATCACGGATTTGACTCTCGAACAGCTGGACAGCGTCAGCCCTGCCAATCCGGTCGTGATCACCACCACCAACAACCTGGGATTCGTCAACAGCTTAGCCCTCAAATCCATTGATTTGGACATCGGGGGTGTCGAGAAGGATCCGGGAACCGGCAGGCCCACCGGCATCGTCAGCGGGTTCGCATTAGGAACACTGACTTATGAAAGGATGCCGATTCCGCCCCAGGCCGAGGGAGCTCTGGAGCTGCAACAGGAGGTCTTTAGAAAGCTGAACTCTCAGGGACTGACCACCATCATCGGTCGAGCACAGGGAACTTCGATATCGGTACTGAAGGAACTGTGGGCCCAAGGGAAGTTGACGGCCCGGGTGCGGGTTTGTCACGAGTTTGTCCGTCAGAATGCCCAAGCCGAGAGTTATCTCAAGCGCATCGGGAATCTTTCGGGATTCGGAGATGACTGGATGAAGATCATCGGAACCACTGTCCAACCGGTAGACGGAACCAGTGGTGCAGGTGCCATCCTGACAGCGATGCCGAAGCAGCGCGAAATACCTGACAGTCCATTTGGCAAGTTTGGCCAGAACAAGTATGAGAATTACGGGAGCACCCTGGAGAAAAGCGAATATCACAACATCATACTGGCCAACCGTTATGGGTGGAATATTGCATGCCTGCACAGTCAGGGAGACGGGGCGGCAGACATGTTGTTAAAGGCCTTTGCAGAAGCCAACCAGGAGAAACCTTTACAGGGGACCTGGGCCTTCGATCATGCTCTCAGTCGCACTCCAGAAAACATAGCCAAGGCCAAGGAACTGGGAGTGATTTTCAGCGTTGCTCCCAAGTACCTCTTCATTGACTCGCCCACCCGGTTGGTGTTCCAGTTCGGTGAAGGGGTCCACCGGATGACGCCGGTAAGAGACATGATCCAGGCTGGGATGAAGCCGGTTATGGAGGCCGACATTTCCGGGAAATATTCGGCACCTCTGTGGAACATGGCTGCCCTCATCACCAGAACAGATGAGCAAGGCAAGATCTGGGGAAACGCCCAGGGTATTACCCGCCAGGAGGCTTTGTGGATGAAGACGAACTGGGCTGCGAGCTATGGCGGAGATGAGAAGATTCTGGGTACCATCACGCCGGGAAAACTGGCCGATCTGGTGGTCCTGGGCGGAGACTACATGAAAGTGCCGGAAGACCAGATTGCTGAACTGTCCATAGACCTCACCATCGTAGATGGAACGATCGTCTATGATCGGGAGAAGGAGGGAGAGGTTCACCTCGACTACTGGGACCGGTAATATCTTTCTCCTGGTTATGTGCCCCAAGTACTTCTCTACAGTCAATGGTTCTTCCTTGTGAGGTGCGACCTCTTTAGGCGTAGTTAATGGCGACAATCGAAACGACCCCCTCCTCTGATTCAAACAACGGACGCATGAAGACACTGATTGTCTTTCTGGGCATCGGCTTATCGGTTTTCCAGGTCTGGGCGGTTGTTTTCAGCACCATCGACCCCCTGCTGCACAGAGTGATTTTCCTGACTTGGGTCTTGGCCTTGGGGTTCTTGAGTTACAGACCCTATCGCAGCGGCTTCAAGGAAGGGCCGGCATGGCTGGACATTTTGCTAGCTGTGGTATCGGCGCTCTCGGGCCTCTACTACATCGCTCACTTTGAACGCTTTTCGCTACGCTGGACACTGGTAGACTCTTTGACCGGGTCGGACCTCGTGGTTGGGGTAACGTTAATGCTGCTGGTGGCCCTGATCACACGGCGATTTGTCGGTTGGCCGATCCTCCTGGTCGCCTTTGCTTTTGCCCTTTACCTGCTGGGTGGACACTTGATTCCGGGGCCGTTTTCACACCGCTACTTTTCTTTTGTTGAATTCATCGATGTGATGGCCTTTACACTCGACGGACTGGTGGGAACTCCTCTAGCTGTGGCGGCTACCTACGTCTATATGTTTATCCTTTTCGGGATGTTCCTGTTCCACTCCGGCGGCGGGGAATTTTTTATCAACCTGGCCAAGACCTTGGTAGGAGGTGCCCGCGGTGGCTCGGCTAAGGTGGCAGTTTGCGCCAGTGGTTTATTTGGAATGATATCAGGTAGTCCCACTTCCAGTGCGGTCACTACGGGAACCTTCACCATTCCTTTGATGAAGCGGATGGG
>JAUXKG010000025.1 GCA_030624355.1 Acidobacteriota bacterium | reverse complement strand
CCGCGCACCACTGTACCCACGATCTGATACGGGCGGCCCAGAAGCCTTCTGGCAAAGGCCACCCGTCCCTGGCTCAGCACACTTCGAATCGCAGTGCTACTGATCCGCTGACCACGAAAAGCTACTGGCGTAATCTCATGAATTTCAAAGCTCAATTCCTCGCCCAGCTCTCGCAGGGTTTCAATACTTCCGGAACGGCGATGCCCAAAACGGAAATTGCTTCCCACGTGAATCTCCCGAATTCCATGGTCGTGCAGGACTTCACGGGCAAACTTCTCCGGACTGTAGAGAGAGAGTTCTCGCGTGAAGGGCACACGCACCAACAGATCCACACCGAGATGATCCAGCATTGCCTCCTTCTGCTCCACAGTCTGAATCAGAAGCGGGGCATCAGCCGGAGAAATAATCTTTTGCGGATGAGGACAGAAGGTCAGAATCGCACAAGCCCCCTTTTTCTCTCGCGATCTGGCCACCAGACGTTCAACGATGGCCTGATGTCCCCGATGGACTCCATCAAAGATCCCGATCGCCATCACTGGATAATCCAGGGATTTTGGGAACTGATTCAACCCATCGATGATCTGCACTAGAACTCCAACACTTGCCCGTCATACGCCAGTTTGACTGACTCCGGGAGGAATGTATTTCCTTCGTCGTGATCCACCTCGTGGGTCATGTGGATCAGAAAAGTCTGATGGGCGCCCAAACGATGGGCCGTTTCAGCCGCCTGGGAAAGACTGAAGTGGGTCGGATGACTTTCGTAACGAAGCCCATCGAGCACCAGACAGTCCAATCCTTGCAGCTGCATCAAGCTCTCTTCAGGGATGTGACTGACATCCGTGACATAGGCAAACCGGCCGACACGAAAGCCCAACACCGGAAGTTGCCCGTGAAAAACCTGAATGGGTTGGAACTCCAAGTCGCCGATCCGAAATGTTCCCTCGATTGGAATCAACTCCACATCGGCGGTGCCTGGATAACGCTCCTCTTCGAACAGGTAGCGAAAGGTGATCCTCACTTCTTTGAGCGTTTGTGCGCTGCCATAAATCGGAAGAGATTTCCCCGACCAGAAATTGAACGGATATACATCATCCAATCCTAGAATGTGGTCGACGTGGGGGTGAGTGTAGACAATGGCATCCAATTGCTGGACCTTGTGCTGGAGCATCTGCACCCGAAAATCCACAGATGTGTCGATCACTACATTAGCCTGGCTTTCAATCAGAATCGAAGGCCGTAATCTCTTGTTTTTGGGGTTCGATGAGGTGCAGACTTTGCAGCCGCAACCGATGAGAGGGACTCCGCGAGAGGTTCCGGTCCCTAGAAAAGTGACCCGCATCAGAGATTGATGGCTTTGGTTTTGCTAATGAATTTCATTCGAAGTTCATAAAGGAGGCCTTCAAGCAAGCGACTTTCGTCTGTCGACAGATTTCCTTCCGTCTTCTCCTTCAGGATGGACAATATCTCAATCATCTGGCTGGCTCCCTCCAGATTTTCCATCTTCTGACCTGTAGTGGGTTCCGGAATTTCGCCCAGGTGAACCATGCCGGTGGTGGCCAGGGAGATCAGGAATGATGAGAGGTTGATCGCTTCCGGATGCCCCTCGGATACAGGTTCCTGTGGAGTGTCGGCTGGCGGTGGCGGATCCTCTCTGGGTTCGGTCTCGGAAGCTCTCTGCGGCGGCTCAGTTTCCTCTAAAACCGAGGAGCGAATTTCGCCTTCCGCAGTAAACTGGCGACGATCTGTTACCTTGAACTCTGACTCTGACTCTTGTTGTTCGTCTTCTGCGCTGCCCATTTTCGACACCTCCTGAGCAAATAACCAAAACCGGGCACAGTCTCAACCTTCAGGCAGATCCATGAGCTGATCAGTTTGCATTTCCGCTTTCCGCTGCTTTGTGATCCTGCCAGAAAACTTCCATCTCGTGAGCCTCCACTTCCTGGAGATCCTTGCCCTG
This sequence comes from Acidobacteriota bacterium, assembly GCA_030624355.1. GTDB lineage: Bacteria > Acidobacteriota > UBA6911 > RPQK01 > JADFOI01 > JAUXKG01. The sequence continues at coordinate 11,111 of JAUXKG010000025.1, read as the reverse complement.
CCCGGAAAAGAATTCCTCCATCGCCTTAAAGCGAGCCGAGAACTTGCGATTGGCGCGATTCAGTGCTGTTTCCGGATCAATTTGAAGATGCCGGGCCATATTTACCGCTGAGAAAAGAAGGTCTCCCATTTCATCTTTGGCCTTTTCTTCATCACCCTCTTCGAGAGCCGAGCGAAGTTCTTCAAATTCTTCCAGCAATTTTTCCCGGATATCTTCAATGTTACTCCAATCGAATCCTACACGGGCGGCCTTGGATGAAACCTGATAGGCAAAGTAAAGGGAGGGAAGTTCTTTCGGGATGCCGTCCAACAGGGATTTCCGGGTGACGGGACGGCCAGTCGCTTTCTTTTCAGCTGCCTTAATTCCTTCCCAGTTTCTCAGCAACTCCTGCGAATCCCGGTACGATTCCTCTCCGAAAACATGCGGGTGGCGCCCCACCATCTTCTCGTAACTTCGGCGGCATACATCACCAACATCGAATTCACCCTTCTCTTTTGAGATGCAGCTGTGGAAGATAACCTGGAAAAGCAGATCCCCCAATTCGTCGCACAATTCTTCGGAATCCGAACCATCCAGGGCCTCAAGGACCTCATAGGTCTCTTCCACCAGCAGCGGCTTCAGAGTCTCGCGCGTCTGCTCCCGATCCCAGGGGCAGCCTTGAGGTCCGCGAAGCATATCCACCAGCTCCACCAGCTTTTGAAAATAGCCCGGCTCACTCATGGCCTTCCCAAGACCCGGTCTCTACCACGTCAAATTGCTCGATGTGCATGACAGGATCGGCCTTGATCAGTACGACCTTGCCCGTCAACTCTTCAATTTCCTTTACAACCTGCCTCTCCCCGTTTTGCAGGGCTTTGCCGAGGTCTGGATGACAGCGGATCAGGATCTCCTCTCCCGATCCCAGGTGAGGAAGCATCCTGCGGACCTCCTCATGAATGGAGTAACACAGCGTCCGAATGGAGCGGATCACGCCGGTGCCTTAGCAATACGTGCAAGGTTGGCCCAAAAGCCTTTCCAGGGACTGCCTGACTCGTTTGCGGGTGATGGCAACCAGTCCAAAGTCGTTGAACTGAAGAACCTTCGATGGCGACTTGTCCTTGGCAAGCTCCTGCTGAAGAGCCTCCATAACTTTCTCGCGATTCTTCTTCTCGTCCATATCAATGAAGTCAATGACGATGATACCGCCCAGGTTACGAAGGCGAATCTGCCGTACAGCTTCTCTGGCCGCATCCAGGTTGGTCTTGGTGATGGTGTCCTCCAAGGAATTGGTGCTCCCGACGAACCTGCCTGTGTTGACATCTATGGCAACCAGCGCCTCTGTCTGATTGATGACGATATATCCCCCCTTTTTTAGCCATACTTTCTGTTTGAGAGCCTTCTCCAGATCAGCCGACACTCCGTATTCATCCAGAAGGGGCACCTGCTTGTTGTAGAGACGAACTCGTTTGACCAGATCGGGATTAAAGCGGCTAACAAAATTGACAATTCCTTCATACTCCCGTTCATCGTCAACCCGAATAGTCTTGAATTCACTAGAGAAGTAGTCACGGACGACCCGGTGAGTCAAGTTGGGCTCCCGGTGCACCAAGGCGGGGGCAGAAAGTTTCTCAGCCTTGCCTCGAACTTCTTCCCACAGTTCGGTTAAATAAGCCATGTCCTGCTGAAAATCCTTTTTCTTCGCTCCCTCACCGACTGTTCGGACGATGAAACCCTTGTTGGAATTGCCGCGCAGTTCAAGGACAAGGCTTTTCAGCCGTTGACGCTCCTTGTCGGACACGATTTGTCGAGAGACACCGACATGCTCAACGGTCGGCATGAACACCAGATAGCGCCCGGGCAGTGCCACGTGCGAGGTGATGCGGGCACCCTTTTTCCCAATCGGCTCCTTGGCCACTTGAACCAGAATCTCCTGGCCCTGGCGCAACAAATCGCCGATCAGAGCGCGACCATTTCCCGAGCCCCCCTGTCTGGGCTGTCTCCGCTCCCTGGGAGCAGACAGCTTCTGCAAAGGAGGCTTGTGCCTCAATCGAGCTTCGGAATCGGGAGGATTCTTTTCAGGGGGTTGCTCAGGCTCAAATTCCACCACCGTCTCCGCCTGGGCGGGAAGCAGATGGTGGCTTTCTCCCGGCAGTCGCGCAAACCCAGCGTAGGACTTCTCGTTGGGATCGGAAGCGGGGGTCGGTTGTTTTTCCGGAAGACTCACCTCCTGCTCAGTTCCCGGATGATCGGGAGTGGTGGGGGCAGGTGACGGCGCAGTGGCCGCTGCTTTCCCTCGGTCGTCAGGACCCGACTGGGAGAGGACAGCCTGATTCTTGCGCGAGGCTCTTCCTCTTCGCCTGCCGCGGCGCGAGCGCGGCGTCTCATCAGCGGCGGATTGCCCGGCCTGACGGTCAAACGGCATCATGCCTTCCTCGGCACTCGCTCCGAAAAGCTCCTGGTACTCCTCGTACTCTTCAAAAAAATCAGCTACATACAGAAAGGCGTCCCGATCCAGACCAATATTCACAAAAGCGGCCTGCATTCCAGGAAGCACCCTGGTAACCCTCCCTTTGCAGATATTCCCAAGGATTCCACGATTCTTCGCCCTCTCAATAAAAATCTCGGTGGCTTGATCGTCCTCTAGAATCACCAGCCTGGTCTCCAGGCTGGTGGAGGAAATCAGTAACTCTTTTGACATGATTCTTCCCTTCGAACAGGTACATTTACCCGTTGCACTGAGCACCTCACGCAGAAGGTGCTAGCTGAGAGAAGTGTTCTCGCTAGAGGAAGGGCTGCTGGCCTGCCGAACCATAAACGGTTGGCAGTCCAACTTCGTCATTCGCGCCTGCGGATGGAAAAAGGGGACGTAAAAACACCACAAACTGGCTTATACAAAACCTTTTCCTGTGCTCGCGACCGGCAACCTTCCTCCGCTTCACGCTTGGCGCGATCAGCGGTTTGCCGCTCTAGCCCGGATTCCTGATCGATTCAGCCGCCTTGGCGATATTTTTGCCGCCAGGCGCGGCGGTCGGTCTCCACGACGGGCCCTGGCAGCCGTTCCGAAAATCCTTCCGGCCGGGGGCCTGGCCAACTCGTCGCCTTTCCCGCTTCGTTACAGTCCGGGCGAGAAACTTCTCTAAATAAAGTCAAACCTAGTGACTGCTATTGCTTATCATTCCTCGACCATTATACCGGCGGGAGGGAAAGGCTGGCAAGCGGTGGCTAGTAGACGAAACGCCGCTGGAAGACGTTCAAAGCCAATCCCAGGGCTGCAAAGGTGGTCAAAGTGGAGGATCCACCATAGCTTAGCAGGGGCAAAGGGATCCCGACGGCCGGCAAAACTCCGAGGGTCATCCCCACGTTGACCATGACATGAAAGAACATGAGACTGGCAACACCGGTCACAATAAGAATTCCAACCCGATCGCGGGCCACCTCTGCAATATAGATCAGGCGCGTCAGAACCAGCAAATAGAGCATCAAGATCAGTGAGGCCCCCACCAGCCCGGTTTCCTCCGCTAGCAGGGCGAAAATAAAGTCGGTGTGAACCTCAGGAACAAAGCCCAGTTTGCTCTGCAATCCCTGTCCGACCCCTTTTCCCAACAGACCTCCGGAGCCGATGGCAATCTGGGATTGTCGGGCCTGGTAGCCAATTCCCTGGGGATCCAACTCCGGATCGAAGGTCACCAGGATGCGCTGCTTTTGATAATCCTTCAAAGAGAACCAGGCAATCGGCGCTATTAGCAGTGAAAACATCAGCACACCGACAAAGAATCGCATCCTCAAGCCGGTCACCACCATGGTCATCCCAGCCACTACAGGAAGGTACATGAGCGCCGTTCCCAAATCGCCCTGCAGAACAATCAGAAAGGCAGGCACCAGAGTGATCACGCTCAGCGTCACGTAATTCCGCCGGCTCAGGCGAGTCTCGCTAAGCTCACCCAAATACTGCGCCAGAGCTAGAATCACCACCAGTTTGGTAATCTCCGAAGGTTGAAATTGCACTCCTCCCACAACAAGCCAGCTCTTGCTTCCATTGATTTCAGTGCCAAAAAACAGAATCCCAACCAGAAGTGCGATCGAGCAGCAGTAAAACAGCAAGGCGTGATCAGCCAAGAAGTGGTAGTCGATGGAAGCGACTACCAGACAAACAACAACACCCAGTACGATCCAGAAAAGCTGACGGACAAAGGTGCCAGAACTCCCCTGTGTTGCGGCACTGTAGATTCCAAGCACTCCCAGAAGAGCCAGCATCAGAGAAGTGCCGAAGAGAAGATAATCGAATTCGGTCAGAGCTCTCATTCCGAACATTCATGACCTCTCTTCCAGCTCGACCTGCGAGGCTACTTCGGCAGAAGCGGGAGGATTAGTCTTATATTTCCGGTGATAGAGCTTGAAGATTTCTCTGGCGATTCGAGCTGCCGAACCCCCTCCACTTCCACCGCGCTGAACGATAACAGCTACTACAATCTCAGGTTCATCCCGGGGAGCGAAGCCCACGAACCAGGCGTTGGGTTCAAACTTTGCAGCGTTGTCTTCGGAAAGCTGTCCACGGACTAAGCGGCTGATGGTCTGGGCTGTTCCTGTCTTACCACACACATCAAAGTTGGCGACCAGAGCCGCCCGACCCGTTCCCCAGTCGTTCACCACACTCCACATTGCTTCTTTGATCTGCTTCAGATTTTCAGGTGCGAAGTCCACTGGAGGAATAGATGGGCTGACATTGCCGAGACGCTCCGACTCTCCTTCCACCAGGTGAAGCGAAGGAGCACGACCCGTGCCAATGATTCCAATCGCCCGGGCCAACTGAAGCGGCGTTACCAGCAACGGTCCCTGCCCGATGGCCACCGAGATGGTTTCCCCGGCATACCAAGGCTCTCCCTTGACTTGTTGCTTCCACTGCTCTGAGGGAACCAGGCCGGCAACTTCACCCAAAAGGTTGATGCCGGTTTTCGCGCCCAATCCCACTCGACGACTAACCTCCGCAATTTCCTGAATTCCCAGCTTTTGCCCCAAGCTGTAAAAATAGACGTTGCAAGACTGACGAATAGCTTCTCGAAGAGAAACTCGGCCATGGCCTCCTGCTTTCCAACAGCTGAAACGGCGGCCATACAACCTCACTCCACCATTGCAATACACTGAGCTATCGGCATCAATCACTCCGCGCTCGAGACCCGCCAGGGCCATGATGACCTTAAACACCGAACCGGGGGAGAAGCTGTTCTGGAGGACACGATTCTGGAGGGGGCTGTCCAGGTTGTCGAGCATCTGATTCCATTCCTCGCGGCTAAGACGTTTGGCAAATTGATTAGGGTCAAAGGTGGGTCGGCTGGCCATGACCAGAATCTCACCGCTACGGGCATCAAACGCAACCACTGCACCTGGATCATCACCCAACTCAGATTCGGCAATCATCTGCAGGTCCAGGTCAATCGTCACCCGGATCCCTTCTCCGGTTATCGGGGCCACACGCTCTACATCGCGGAGGTTCTTTCCTCGGCTGTCCACCAAGACACGGCGCACCCCGTCACGGCCTGTCAAGATTCGATTGTGGCCTCTTTCTACCCCATACTTCCCGACCAGATCGGCAGGCCTATGTCCACCAAATTCGGGTTGTTGCAACTGTTCCGCTGAAATTTCTCCTACATAGCCCATGACGTGAGCCGCTAATTTTCCGTATCGATAGAGTCTTCGCGGCTGTTTGACGATTCCCAATTCCGGATGTTCCGACTGGTGAGCAAGAAAGTAGGTGATCTCCTCCATCGACAGGTCTTCTTTCACCACCACCGGCTGGTAACGGTCGTAGCTTCCGGCTATCTCGAGGCGGCTCTTGAGAACCTTCTCATCAAGCCGTAATCCCTCGGTCAAAAATTGAACGGCTGGCTCCAGTTGCTCAGCTTCGTCTCGGAAGAGCAGCAGATTGAACCCAAACACGTTGTCTACCAGAACCCGTCCTTCCCGATCATAGATCAAGCCTCGAGGAGCAATCTGGGGAAAGGTGCGAATGCGGTTCCGTTCAGCTAGCTGCTTGTAGTGCTCGTGATGAAGTACGGACAGGGACCACAACTTAGCGAAGAATAGAAGAAAGGTGACGGTGAACAGAACCCGCAACCATCCCAGGCGCGTCAAGAGTTTCCGATTGTCTTGAAAAATCGGCATGGATAGTCCTAAAGAGGAGAGTTATTCCCCTCCAGCCTGCGAAAATCCTTTTGCGGAAATTTCACTCGGTCGTAGACTTGAAAAATGATTCCTCCGGCCACCCCGGTCACCGGAATTTCGATCAATGTCCGAATCCAAAATCCGTGTGGAAGCGGCTGGCCGAGAACGAGTGCTATCCCCGCCACCATTCCGTTGTCCAGAATAGACAAAAGCCCCAACATCACAAACCGAGCGAACAGCTGCTCCAAAACCAACCACTTGCTTAGATACGCTCCCATGAAGCCCAGGATAGTTTTGCTGGATCCGTTGAGCCCCAGAAACATCCCAAAAACTGCGTCTTGCAACCACCCGAACATGGCCCCGCAGGCGGCTCCTTTGGTGGGCGAGGAGTACCACCCAACGTACAGCGTAAACACCAGAGGCAAATCCAGATAAACAGCTCCCGGTATATAACTGGTGAAGACACTCCCGACCACTGCAGTGATGGCCAGCAGGACAGCAATTTCCTTCTTCCCGATGGTCTCATTCAATCTCTTTTCCCTGTCAGGACACTAACCCGGATAATGCATCATCCGGGCTAAGCTCCGTTTCACCTGGACACCACCAGAATTTCTTCCAATCGCAGATAATCGACAAAGGGCTCCACCCAAATGTCGCGATAGATCATTGATCCTCTGTTCGACCTCACTACCCTGCCGATGGGAAGTCCTTTCGGATAGATCCGGTCGTCACCCGAAGTGTAAACGACATCTCCCACTGCTACCGATTCGTAGTTTGGAATAAAGTCCCAGCGCAGCAGTCGCGAGCCATCCCCTTGGATGACCCCTTGCAACCGGCTATCTTTTAGCATGCCGCCGGCAGCCGCCCCGGAATTGGTGATCAATTCGACCTCGGCTGTGAAAGGAGTCGTGGTCCAAATCCGTCCGACTATCCCATCAGCGGTAATTACTGCTTCGTCCCTGCTAACAGCCTGATACGTACCGGCATCAATCACCAATCGATGGGCATAATAGGGGGGACTCTTCCATATGATGGGCGCCAGGAAGGTATCAAAAACGAACTGTTCCTGAAGGTGGTGGGAATCGCTTCTGTGCGAGAGCAGGGATTCGACTCCCTGCAGTTGGGTCAACATGACCTTGAGGCGCATGTTTTCCGCACGCAGACGACGATTCTCCGCCTCGGCACTGTAGAGCAAGGCGTACTGATCCAAGGCATCGGTGGTCCTGCTGGTCAGAAAGTGAACCCCTGAGGCGATCGGAGAAAAAACCAAGAGACTCCAGGAGCGGATCAACAGGCGCCCTTCCTCTGTCTGCACCTGCACGGACAGAAGCGACAGATTGAGCAGGAGCATGGCTCCCAGGAAAACGATCGGTTTTCGTCCATTGAACGAGATCACTGTGCGCTGATTCGCCTCAACAAGTCGATGTCCTCCAACATCTTGCCCGTTCCCATGACCACTGAAGAAAGAGGATCTTCCGCTAGAAAGACCGGCAGCCCGGTTTCCGATTTGATTCTCAGGTCCAGGTTCTTCAGAAGGGCGCCACCACCCGTTATTACGATTCCTTTGTCCATAATGTCTGCAGAGAGTTCGGGGGGGGTGCGTTCCAGAGCCACCCTTACAGCATTGACGATCGTCAGAATGGCATCTGAGAGTGCCTCGCGAACTTCCTCATCCGTCAAAGTGATGGTCTTGGGAATTCCCTCGATGAGGTCCCGGCCTTTGATGTCCATCGTCATTCGCTCTTCCAAGGGCGCAGCAGAGCCAATTTTGATCTTGACCTGTTCGGCCGAACGCTCTCCAATCAGCAGGTTATGTTTTCTTTTGATGTACTGGATGATCGATTCATCCATCTCATTGCCGGCCACCCGTACCGTTCGACTGTACACCGGTCCCGACAGGCTGATCACGGCAATGTCCGTGGTTCCGCCTCCGATGTCAATCAGCATGTTTCCGCTGGGTTCGGTAATCGGAAGTCCGGCGCCCACAGCGGCGGCCATTGCCTCTTCCACCAGAAAGACCTCGCTGGCCTTGGCCCGCAAGGCCGACTCTCGAACCGCTCTCTTCTCTACCTGGGTGATCTCCGATGGAATGCAAATGATGATTCGAGGGCTGAGCAGATGGTTCCGGTTGTGAGCCTTCTTGATGAAGTACTTCAGCATCTCCTCCGTCACGTCAAAATCGGCAATGACTCCGTCTTTCATAGGTTTGATCGCCACGATGTTGCCCGGCGTGCGGCCCAGCATCTCCTTGGCCTCGTGCCCAACCGCTTCCACCTTATTGGTGATCTTGTTAATGGCTACGATGGAGGGTTCATTGACAACAATTCCGCGCGACCGGGCATAAACGAGAGTGTTGGCGGTGCCTAAATCAATGGCGAGATCGTTCGAAAAGTAGCTGAAGATTGAGCGAAGGTTCATGGCGTTGCCTGAAAGCGGTCCGTTCTCACCATCTTGGTCCCTTTCCTCGACGACGGGCCCCTGATTGCCCTAACCAGTCCGGCCGCAGATGATCGTCGCCGTGCTGTTGTTACACACTTCGGGTGCCTATTATCCTCCAAAAGGCCTTTGTTTTCAAGCCAGTTCAGGCCGACAGGGCATTGGTTGCAATGATCTGGACAGCCCCCTTGGCTGCCTCGAGCAGCCTTTTCGGCCACTTTCAAAAAACCTTCGGTTGAACCTGCAAAATCCTAATGTTACATAATGACGGGCTCCCGAACTGCAAGTCAGATCGCCTCCATCTCCGTGATTCTCCTGTGCTATACTGAGTTTTCCAAGCAGGGGAAGTATCGATGTTAGACCTATTTCGAAGAAGAAAGAGCGGCCTTAAATTCACTCTGTGGATCGTGATCTTTGCTCTGAGCGGGGGAATGGTGTTGCTCTTTGTGGACGTCCCCACAGGGGTCGGCGTCACTCTGGGAAACCGTGAGGTTGCCGTGGTGGCCGGAAGTCGGATCACCGTAGCCGAGTATCGTCGCGCTTTTGGTCGCCTCTATGAATCGTACCGCCAGAACTACCGGATGGACTCACTCGACCCGGCCATCCTGAAACAGCTCGGCCTGCCGCAGCAGGCTCTGGACGGATTGATTAACCAGTACGCCGTCGACCATGAGGCGAGTCGGCTGGGGATTGAAGTGAGCCCGAAGGAAGTGGCGGAATACATTGCCACCAACCCGGCTTTCCAAGAAGCAGGAAGCTTTATCGGAGCCGAGCGCTACAAGCAGATACTGCAGGCCAACAATTTCTCAATATCCGAGTACGAGCGAAACATCCGAATGGATATCCTGGGTCAGAAACTCAGAAGCGTCTTGACTGACGGCATCATACCTACAGTGGAAGAAACACACCAAGAGTTTGTGGTCCGCAATCAGGAAATCAAACTTCGTTATGTGGCCATCGACCCTGGGGAACTCGCCCCCGAACAAGTAGCGGAGGAAGAACTGCAGGCTTATTTTGAGGAGCACGGCGACGAGTACCAGGTGGAGGAAATGAGAAGTGTCAGGGTCGTTGAAGTCTCCGTTAAGGCAGACGAGCTTGAACTTCGAGAGGAAGACATCCGAATCCGTATGACAACCCTGAATGAATCAGATCAGGTTCGGGCCAGTCATATCCTGATCTCCACAGCAAGCCGTGAAGATGCCGAGGCTCGCGAAGCTGCAAGCGAGATCTTAAGTCAGCTTCGGGAAGGAGCTGACTTTGCTGAACTGGCCACGGAGCACTCTGATGATCCCGGAAGTGGCACCCAGGGTGGCGATCTCGGTTTCTTCGAACGAGGACAGATGGTTCCCGAGTTCGAACGTACAGCCTTTTCCCTTGAGCCTGGTGAGATCAGCGACCTGGTCAAAAGCCAGTTCGGCTATCACATCATTAAAGTGACCGAAGCTCCCAAAATCGACCGAAGAAAGGTGGCTGAGGAACAACTGCGTGAGGAGGGAGCTAAAACTCAAGCCTTGAACCTGGCCACCAAAATGATCTATCAGGTCAAGGAGAGAACCAGCCTGGAAGACATCGCACAGCAGCACGGGCTGGAGATGAAGGAAACGGCCTTTTTCAGCCTGGGCGATGTCGTCCCCGGCCTTCAGGTGCGCAGCGACTTCAACCAACAGGTCTTTACCTTGAGTGCCGGGCAAGTCTTAGAGAGACCGTACGAAAACGGGAACACCTATCTGGTGGCGGAACTGCTGGCGACGCAGCCTGCTCAAGCCATGCCCCTCGAAGAAGCGCGGGGGCTGGTCACCGACGATTTCAAATCGGCCCGGGGAGAGGAAATAGCACGCGAGCGGGCCTTTGCCCTGGCCGCCAGCGCTCGCCAAGAAAAAAGCCTGACCCAAGCGGCCCGGGCTCAAAGAATGAAGACCACGTCCACAGATTTCTTTAAACAGTGGGTTTCGATTGACGAAACGCTGGGTTCCGCCCAAGCGGTGCATGAGCGGGCCTTTCGGATGGAACCAGGAGAAGTCAGTCCGGCAATCCTGGTTTCTGATCGATATGTTGTCTTTGAACTAGCGGAAAAGAGTTCCATCGACGAACAGGCCTTCGAACAAGACAAAAAGCAACTCCGAGAGGCATTGACCGGCAAACAGCGCATGGAATTCTACCAGGCATGGCTCAAGAACCTGGTGAGACGCCTTTACGAGGAAGAGCAGATCCAGGTCAATCAGGAAGTGGTAGACGCCGCATCCAGCTGACGATTAGAATACGAAAACACGTCAAAGTGGGGCTGTAGCTCAGTTGGAAGAGTACCTGAATGGCATTCAGGGGGTCACGGGTTCGAGTCCCGTCAGCTCCACCAATTAACCCACAGAAAATCAATCATTTACACCAACGGTTCAAATCACCACCTAGAACTAGGAGCGGTTGGTTGCGTATAGGTTGCGGATTTGAGAAGCATAGAGAAAAGTCCAATGCCTTCTGTTGTGTGGCGTGATGTTCTGTCCCAGCTTGCCGGCCCGGATCTTTGTGATTCTCAAAAGAAT
>JAUXKG010000234.1 GCA_030624355.1 Acidobacteriota bacterium | reverse complement strand
GCAGAGTGCCCAGGTATTCCACTTCAGTAGGCCACTCCAGCTCTCGATGAAACCCGGTGCAATTGCCGATCACCCCGCCTCGGTTGAGCACGTAAAGCGGCTCATGGGGCCCCAACTTATCGGGAACCTCACCGGAGAAGCCCATCAAGGCACGGCGAGTTCCCAGAACGCCGACCAGGCTGTTGCCGGCTTCCAACTGGGTCTCCTTGCCTCCGGTGGTCTCGACCGACGAGTATTTTTTGCTAACCTTCCCCACGCGCACCAGAACCAGGTCGCCGTGCCGGGGGGGCGCCTCCGAGGTGAGCTCCAAGGGTGTGGTGAGTGGGACCCGTCCGACCGAGGAGCTGATTAGATCGGGCTTGAGATCTTCGGCCTCAAAAGAAGCGGTGGCCTTGATGGACGATTTGACTTGCATCGATTCTAGTTCCTTTTTCTGGTGTCCAGCCAAGAGGCTTTTCTGTTAGCCGCAGAATTTGAATAATTATGCAGGTTATTAAGCTGAAAGTCAAGCGGATTTTCCTTCGAGTGGCCAATAGTTATGCATAAACTATGCATAACTAAACCTAGCCTTTGATGACCGCTCGATACACGTCCCTTTTGCGCAGGCCCAGTTCCCGGGAGGCTCTTTGAATGGCGTCTTTTTGGGACAGGCCGTAAAGCGCTCTCAGACCGGCCACGTAGGCCAGAACGTCCAGTTTAGCAGACCTGCCTGGATGGGTGGTTTCGGAGTGCTGTCCTTCGACCACCAGCGTGTATTCCCCACGCGGTTTCTCCTGCTGGAGCTGTTTCAGGATCTGCTCCAGATTGCCGGGGTAGTGGGTTTCATGTAGCTTGGTCATCTCCCGGCCCAGGAAGGCTTGACGATTGCCCAACACTTCCCGGATTCGCTTCAGGGTTGTGAGCACAGAATGAGGAGACAGGTAAATCACCAGGGTCGCCTTGAGCTGCTCGATTTTCTCCAGTTGCTGTTTTTGTGCGGCCACCCGCCTGGGAAGAAACCCCTGGAAGAAAAAATGGTCGGTGGGCAGTCCCGAGACCGAGAGGGCCGCTGTGGCCGCCGTGGGGCCGGGAACCGGGTAGACGGGAATTCCCTGCTCCTGGCAGCCGTGAACTCGATGGTATCCCGGATCGGAGAGCAGGGGAGTGCCGGCATCCGAGACCAGGGCCATCCGGCTTCCCCGAGCGAGTTTTCCGATCAACTCGGGAGCCTTGCTGACTTCGTTGTGCTCATGGTAGCTGGTGGTAGGAGTCTGAATGGCAAAACGGTTCAGGAGCTTGCGGGTGTGGCGTGTATCCTCGCAGGCGATCAAGTCGACTTCACCCAACAGGCGAAGGGCCCGCGGACTGAGGTCCTCCAGGTTGCCAACAGGAGTCGCTATCACATACAAAGCACCCGACATCTTCTTAGCGGACATCCACCGCTGAATGCATGGCCTCCAACATTTCTCTAACCGCCCGTTCCATTCCCACCAGGGCGGCTCGGGCCACGATGTTGTGTCCGATGTTCAATTCAACAACCTGGGGGATGGCCGAGACGGGACCCACGTTCCGATAGGTCAACCCATGGCCGGCCAGAACCCGCAGTCCGGCGGCCTCAGCCAACTGTGCCGCTGTAACGATCTTCTCCAATTCTTTCCGGAAGCGCTCATCATCCTCCTGGTCCAGTCCCTTGGGCACTGCCTCGGCGTAAGCTGCGGTATTAATCTCAATCAGGGTGGCGCCTAGCGAAGCGCCCTTCTGAATCTGGTCCGGGTCGGGGTCTACGAAAAGGGAAACTTGCCGACCAGCCTCCTTCAGGTCCTGGATGGCGCCGCTGATCTCTTTAGTCCTCCCAATAACGTCCAAGCCCCCTTCGGTGGTCACTTCCCCTTCCCGCTCAGGAACCAGGGTGACCGTATCGGGAAGCAACTGGCAGGCGATTTTGACCATCTCACCGGTGGCGGCCATCTCCAGGTTGAGCCGGGTGGTGAGCACTTCCCGTAGCAGCCGGATGTCGCGTTCCTTGATGTGGCGCTGATCTCCCCGCAAATGGACAGTGATGCCCTGGGCGCCGGCCAGCTCTGCCAGCAAGGCAGCGGTGACCGGGTCCGGCTCCGGTGCCCCGCGAGCCTCACGGATGGTGGCAATGTGGTCTACGTTGACACCCAACTTCGTCATGGCTGCAACGTTACAACAGAGGGCGGCCCGCTAACAACTAACAACTGACATCTGACAGCCAATTGAGGTCTCGAGTTTGAGATTCTTGAATCGGTCGATCAAATTCTGACTTACCGAGGCATCCAAATTGTCAGTTGTCAGGTGGCTTCGTATCGTCCGCACCAATCGTTCCATCTGATCTTGACCAGATCCCAAAGCATGGCTACCCCATCGCTGAGCAGATGGACTCGACTGCCTTCCTGGTGGCGCCAGACAACCGGCACCTCCTTCATCCTGAATCCCCACTTGTTGGCGATGTACAGGATTTCTACATCGAATCCGAAATCCCCGATGGTTTGTGTTTGGAAGATTGTCTTACAGCGATTCATTTGAAACAACTTGAAGCCGCACTGAGTGTCGCGATAAGGAAGGCGGGTGACCAGACGCACGACGCGGTTAAAAATCTTTCCGCCCGTTTCCCGAACCCAGGATTGATGGACCTCCACCTGTGATCCTTCGATGTCCCGGGATCCGAAGGCGATCTGGCACGGGCCATGGATCACTTCGTCTTCCAGCTTGGACATTTCTTCTATGGGTGCGCTCAAGTCGGCGTCGGTTACCAGGGCATAAGCTCCCTTGGCCAGCAGCATTCCCTGGCGAACGGCGTGACCCTTTCCCCGGTTGTGCTCACAACGGCTGACGCGGATCTGCGACTGCAATTGGTGGCGGTCGGCAAACTCCTGAGCGATTTCCGAAGTTCGATCTTGAGAGCCATCGTCAACCACCAGAAGCTCAAAGCCCAAGCTTCGGGACTGAAGGTAGGATACGATTCGATCCAGGGTGGAACCGATGCGGTTCTCCTCGTTGTAAGCAGGGATCACCACCGACAGGAGCCAGTCGTTCATTGAAGAAACTCGAGAAGGCGATTTAATCGGTTCACGCTTTTTTCTCTTCCCAGGGCGAGGATCACTTCGAAGATCCCGGGAGCCACCGTTTTTCCGGTCAGAGCCGCTCGAACCGCTCCGATGAACCGTCCTGACTTCACCGCATGTCTGTCGCCAATCTCACGGAGGGCTTTCTCGGTTGTGTCCAGGTCGAAGACCTCCAGGCCCTGGTAGGTTTGCAGCAGCTCTCCAATGGCCTCTACCAGAGCATCGTGGTCAGCCGGTTCCTGGAAGGAGAGATACTTCTTGACGGCCTGCGGGTCATACTGGAAATCCTCGGTAAAAAAGGCCCGCCCCAGATCGGCAAAGTCAGAAGGCTTGCGAATGCGCGGCTTCAACAGATCGATGATCTGCATGAGATGATGACGATCTTTTGTTTCCCAGGCAGGGTCCCAAAGACTCTCCCTTTCCAGCACGGACCGGACCTTGGGCTCCAACTCCTCAGCGCTCAGACGGGAGATACTTTGGGCATTCATCCACTCCAGTTTTTTAAGGTCGAAAACGGCGTTGGTTTTGTTGATGCGGCTGATGTCAAAGAGCCGGATCAACTCTTCACGACTCAAGAATTCCTGCTCGTCACCAGGCGACCATCCCAGCAGAGCCAGGTAGTTGGTGAGCGCACCAGCTAGAAAGTCCTCCTTGCGGTATTCCAGCACCGAAGTGGCGCCGTGGCGTTTGCTGAGACGCTTCTTGTCGGGTCCCAGAATCAACGGCAGGTGGACAAAGGAGGGCAGAGGTTGGTTCAGAGCCTGATAGAGCAGAACATGCTTGCTGGTGTTGGCCAGGTGATCGGCCCCCCGAATCACATGCGAGATTTTCATGTCGGTGTCATCGGCCACTACGCTCAGATGATAGGTGGGCAGGCCGTCGGAGCGAAGAATCACGAAGTCCTCAATGTTCTCGCTCTCAACCATTACCCGGCCCACCACGGCATCTTCAAAAGCGACCTGTCCCGAGGGAACACGAAACCGCACCGCAAAAGCCTGTCCCGATTGGATGCGATCTTCACTCTCTGCCTGAGAGAGTTCCCGGCAACAGCCGTCATACTGCCAGACTCCTCCGCTTTGAATCTTCTCTTCTTTCTTTTGCTTCAGCAATTGGGGGGAGCAAAAGCAGCGATAGGCTTTATTCGCTGCCAGCAGTTGATCGCAGATGGAGCGATGAAGCTCGAGTCGCTTCGATTGATAGTAGGGACCCTCGTCCCAGTCCAGACCCAGCCAGCTGAGTCCTTCCAGGATGCCCTCCACCATCTCCTGGCTGGAGCGCTCCACATCGGTATCTTCGATGCGAAGGATGAACGTTCCCTGGTGCTGGCGGGCGTAGAGCCAGTTGAACAGGGCAGTGCGGGCTCCTCCAATGTGAAGAAAACCGGTTGGGCTGGGTGCAAATCTCACTCGTACGTTCATCGTTCTCTCTAGAAGAAACTGAAAAAGCCGATTATAACCTGTAGGAGCCTGTCCGGTTAATAGGTGAAGTCGCGTTACAGGCGCCGCCGGGTGAGCGCCAACACAGTAGATGAACCGGTGCCGCCGTAACCCTGTGGGCGGAAGGGGGTTGCGGTGCATCTCTTCGTCGCTTGTCGTCGCCGATGTCCCTGCATCGCCTCCTCCTCGCTCCTCGACCTGCACACGCAAGCCCCCTCCGCGCGACCCCACCTATTAACCGGACAGGCTCCTAGCAGGTATCCTACATAAGGTGTTGGTCGCTCATTGGGGGGCAGCAGCAGTCCTCTTTGTGATCGCAGCCGAGAGCACAGGCTTTCCCGGCTTGGGCGGACCGGCCTGCGTGTTAGAATTGGACCTCTTTAGGCCCGGGTGGCGGAACTGGCAGACGCACAGGACTTAAAATCCTGTGAGGGTTTCCCTC
>JAUXKG010000007.1 GCA_030624355.1 Acidobacteriota bacterium | reverse complement strand
GGAAGACCGAAAATCAGGATCGGAGACAATTTCAATCAGTGGAACTCCGGTGCGATTCAGATCAACATAAGTATCCTGATTGTCCGTGTGAATCGATTTCCCTGCGTCCTCTTCCAGATGGACACGCGTGATCCCAAAACTTTTCTGTTGATAATTCACTACATTGCCGCTATCCACACGGTCTCCAGTCATGACTTCTATTCTTCCATTCTGAGCCAACGGCAGGTCGAACTGAGAGATTTGGTAACCCTTGGGAAGATCGGGATAGAAATAGTTCTTGCGGGCAAAAACAGAAATGGGATTAATCCGGCAATTCAAAGCCAACCCTGCTTTGACAGCCATTGATACAACTTCTCGATTCAGAACCGGAAGCGCACCCGGCAAACCCAGACAGACCGGACAAGTGTTCGAATTGGGAGGAGCCCCAAACCGGGTACTGCAGGAGCAAAATATCTTGCTCCTCGTCAGCAACTGGGCATGGACCTCAAGACCGATGACTGCTTCGAATTCCATGACCAATCTGGCAGGGTTACGGGGACAGGCTCCAAACTTCGACCTCGGCCAACAGTAGGCACCGGCCCGAGTCTCCACTGCAACCTGGATGAACTATCAAGAGCTGGCCTCACACCCCCGTTGCACCAACTGCAACAGCTTCTCCAATGCCAATCGATCCTCGCCAGGGTCGGAGATCCAACAAACCTCTGGCTCCCGCTTAAACCAAGTCATTTGGCGCTTAGCATATCGGCGGGTGTCCCTCTGTGTCAGCTCGATGGCGATTTCCCGGGTCAGTTCACCCCTTAACACAGCCACCGCCTGACGGTACCCAAGAGCTTCAAAACCCTTACAATCGGAACCATACCCATTTGCCAGGAGTTTCTGGGTCTCCTCAATCAAACCCCTGTCAAACATCTCGGCTACACGACGATTAATTCTATCATAGAGAATTGAACGGGGTACATTGAGGCCAATCCGAAGGATAGAGAACCCTTTCAGGGGAACTCTCTGGGACTGTAGATCACTGATACGCTCTCCGGTTGTGAAGTAGATCTCCAGGGCGCGGATGATCCGGATAAGATCACCGCCTTTAATCCGCTTGCCAGCCTCTGGATCTTTCCTCTTAAGAAGGCCGTACAAGTACTCCGTTCCCTTCTTGCGAGCCACCTCACGGAGGCGGTCTCGAGTGACGTCTGAACGGCCTGGACCCACAAATATCCCCTCCAGGAGCGCCTTGAAGTAGAGACCGGTTCCTCCCACAACAATGGGAATTCTCCGGCGGGATGCGATTTCCCTGCAAACCTTCCGTGCCCTGATCATATAGTTTCCCGCACTGAAGTACTGGTCCGGCTCCAGGACGTCGTATAGGTGATGGGGAATCTGTTCCCTCTGCTCGTGACTGGGCTTGGCAGTACCAATCTCCAACGCACGATGGAGCTGCAGGGCATCACAATTGACGATTTCTCCGCCCAGGATTGGGGCTGCCTGAAAGGCCAGGCTGCTCTTACCCGACGCCGTTGGTCCCAAAATTGCTATCAGTCGGGGCTTTTGTGGCGAGAGATTCTCCTTTTTCGGCAACTGACCTCCTGACTCTTGGCCTACGGCCGCTGACAACTGACAACTGACAACTGCCAGAAGAATTGTTGCCAACCCTTTGAATCCGTGTCAATCCGTGTCCCTTGAGCAGTGCCGATTGACGATTGTCGCTGTCGAATGAAAGGAAGATTCCTTTCTTAATCTGTGTCAATTCGTGTTCGCGAATCGGTGTCAATCCGTGTATTACCAGCGCCGATCCATCTCGATTCCCGAGTAGTAGTGCTTCAGAATCCGCTCAAACTTCCACCCCCGCTCAGCCAGCTTGACAGTTCCCATCTGACAAAGCCCCACTCCGTGTCCCCAGCCTCGACCTTCAGCACGGATTTCTCTAATGTATTTTGACTTGTTTTTGCGCGTATTCAAATCCGTGATCCAGTTACTTCGCAGCTTAAGAGCAGAACGAATCTTCAGACCTTTTAGGACCTTTTCTCCCTTGCTCCCAACGAATTTCATCTCCACGATTCTTCCCTGTCGACTCTTTCGCATCGGAACCAGTTTCTTCAATCTGCCGATTCCCAGCCGGTCAAGAGCCTGCTGCACATCAGTAACGGAAATGCGGGATTTCCAGTTGCGGTGAGGGCTGTCCTGATCAGGACACTTGGCTCCGCCCCGTAGATAGGAAATTTCGGGTCTCTGAAACATGTCGTGGTAGGATGCCGTGAGACCACCACAGGTAGAAGAGTAGAAAGCCACGATCGGTTTCTTCCTGTAGACAGCCACCATGCCTCGGGTCTCCTTCACGGCACGATCGGACAAGGTCTGCTCACTTCGCCTTCCGCGGTACGTTTGAGAGCGCGAATCCGAGTACAGATCAAATCCTTTTCGAGCATTCAGACCCAGGTTTGAGAGTGCAAAGGTCCGGGCCGCCACGGTTTGCGCTTTGATCGCCTGAAGGTGAGGATACGCAGTCGGACTTAGCTCGTTGGGCACGACTCCCCTGAGATAGGTCTCGAGATCCAAATCATTTACGATGACTGGTTTCTTGACAGGATTGATGAATACTTCAAGAGCCCCCCGATAGCTCACACCATCCAGCTTCAGCAACCTTCCGCTGCGGGGCTGCAGTCGGAATCCAGAACCGGAAGCCAACATCCGACCACTACTGTCACTGAGATATATTTTCCCCTGGCTGACCCGAGCCATTACGACCGCTGCCAGATCCGAATCTGCGATCTTCGCAGAGGAGAAGCTTTCCTTGAGCAGGAGACGAATTTGAGGAATACCTTCAGGTTGATCTCGCCCTGCCGACGCGGGCCCGGTACGGCCCGACGGGCCAGCAACCGGTTGTGGACCTTTTTTACCGCCACAAGAGACAAGGACTAGGCAACCGCACCACAGAAAAACAACAGTACGGGCGAATTCTCTATTTCCCTTCCCACCCTGCAACTTGACCCCGATCCATTTTTGTTTTATTCAATTCGAAGTGCAGTCCAAATTGCTCCCGGCACCCATCCGGAAAAACAAGAAGCGCCCGCACCCCTGCCGTGCCGTGCCTTGGATACCGACCGGCCACAACCATGGCGAACGGGACTATTTTGCCCCTACCGCAGGGCATTCACGAGTTATCCGGATCCTCCTTTTTTCCCTTCTCTTTCTTCGATCGCCTGATTGACCTTGAGTGCCAGGTCCAGCGCGCGCTGTCCTTCCTCTGCCGGGCAACCCGTGGGTAGGGTTGGGAGTGCATCGTCCTTGCTTACCGCTCGCAGAAATGCCTGAATTTCGAGCCGCAGAGGCTGCTCCTGCTGAATAGAAAGCTCTTGCTGGCCAATCTGCTTTTCCTCCGTTGCGTCTCGCAGCTGATGAATTTTCGCCCGCTGCTTGTGAAAGTCAATTGAGACGTACCCTTCTTTCTGAAACAGTCGCAGTTTGCGAATTTTTTCCGTCGATACTCGGCTGGCTGTTACATTCGCCACACACCCATTTTCAAATTCCAGCCGCGCGTTGGCTATGTCGACTCGAGAACTCAACACCGGGATACCTATTGCACGAATTTCCCGAATTGGACTTTTGACGAAGTGGAGAATCAGATCCAGATCATGGATCATCAAGTCCAGAACAACATCAATATCCAGACTGCGGGGAACAAACACCCCCAGGCGATGGGATTCAAAGAACCGGGGCCCGGAGATAAAGGGTTGGACTGCCAGCAAGGCTGGATTGAACCGCTCAGACTGGCCTACATGCAGCACGGCTCCGTTCTTTCGCTGTGCCTGAATGAGCAGATCAGCTTCCGCCGTACTCTGCGCTATCGGCTTCTCAACCAGGACATGCATGCCCTTTTGGAGCAGGTCGACGCCGATACGAGAGTGTTCAGCAGTGGGTACGACCAGACTGACTGCGTCAACGGAACCGATAATTTCTCGATAGTCGCTATAGGATCGACAGCCGCACAGGCCAGCTAATCGCTGCGCCCGTTCTTCCTGAATGTCGACGACAGCGACCAACTCAGCTTCTGATAGCTCTGAATAGATTCGGGCATGATGCTCTCCCAAAGCTCCCACACCCACCACCGCTACCTTTGTCGGAGCAAGCACAATCAATCAGCCACGATGGCTATTCCGGAAGCGTCGGCCTTTTTAATGAATTCATCGCGGTCAATCATTAGTGTCTTGTCGGCATCGAGTGACAGCGCCGACACGTTGCACTCACCCAACACTTCGAACGTCTCCAACCCGATCACCGGGACATCGAATCTCATATCCTGATCGGGGCGACTAACCTTCACCACCGTCAGACGTTGCCTCCCCACCAGTTGCGCTGCCCGACGGATCGTCGCGTCTGTCCCTTCCATCGCCTCAACCGCAACAACTGCTTGATCTTTTACCACGATTGTCTGACCCACATCGAGCCTGGCAATTTCTCGTGCCACTGATCTGCCATAGTCTATGTCTTTTTGTTCTTCGGCGTTGGGATGGCGTCGTGTCAGCACTCCTGACTCAGCAAGCAAAGGTTTCAAGAGCACCGTAGAATCAATACATTCAAACCCTTCCTTCTCCAGTACGCCAATCACCCCTTCCAAAAGTGTTCGAGTACTCTTTCTAGGTAAAGAGGCCAGCAACCTCATCATCTTCATGTCGGGAACAGTCACTCCCCATTTAGAGCTGGAGTTTCCCTTCCCCGAGAAAATTCGGGCATGCTTGACCTGCCCCGCCATGAGAGCTTGCGTGACGTCAGCTTCCTTGAAAAGACGAATTAATTTACCCAGTTGTCCCAGACCCAGCCAGTGGATGGAAACGCCTGAATCGGAGGCAAACTCTTCAATCTCCGGAAACGTTTCCTCTCGAATAGCCGCCACCACCACAGGGACATTCTGTCGGATGGCCTGTCTGAGAACCAGGAACGGAAACTGGCCGTTACCCGCGATTAGACCCAACTTTTGAATCTTCACCACCACCCTCTCCTGAATTCTTGACAAATCCTTTCTCTGCAGTCTCAATGAATCGGATCAGAGTTTTCACTTCATTGCTCTCAAGGGCCCCTTCTTTGATTTTCTCCACCGCCTCATTGATTTTCAGGCCCTTCTGAAATAACCACCGGTAGGCCTGTTTCAAGGTTTTGATATCTGCTGGTGAAAAATCTCTACGCTTGAGTCCCAGACCGTTGATCCCGTAAATCGCAGCTTGGTTCCTATACCCCACAGTTTTGACGAAAGGCAGGGCATCTCGAGTCAAAACGGAATACCCTCCTACAAAGGCATGGGTGCCTACACGGCAAAACTGATGCACACCTGAAAAGGCTCCAACGGTAGAGTAGTCTGCTATCTCAACATGACCGGCAAGAGTCGCCGAATTGGCTAGTATGGCCCCCGTTCCCACGTGACAGTCATGGGCAACGTGGACACCGGTCATCAGTAGATTCTGGTCCCCAATTGTGGTTTTTCCTCCACCGCCTTCGGTGCCTCGATTAATGGTGACAAATTCCCGAATAGTGTTCCCGTCCCCAATAAAAAGAAAACTCTCTTCACCTCGATACTTCAGATCCTGCGGTATTGTTCCGATGGCTGCCTGACCGATGATGCGGTTGTGCTTTCCGATGGAAGTTGGTCCTTCGATCACCGCATGGGGGCCAATCTCCGTCTCCTCCCCGATCTCCACTCGGGCACCAATCACCGCGTATGGTCCGATTCGTACTCCCGGGCCGATGACCGCATCCGACGAGATCATCGCTGTAGGATGAATTTCAATTTCCTGTCTGACACTCATTGAAGTTTCAACTCCCGGCGGGTCTCTGGCGGTCTACCATCGAAAACATGATATCGGCTTCAGCTACCAGCTGGCCTTCCACATAGGCTTTCCCACTCAGCTTACCCATCCGTGTCCTGATCCGAGTCACCAGCATCTCGATGCGAAGCTGATCTCCTGGAACCACCGGTTTTCGGAAGCGGGCGTTCTCAACCCCCATGAAAAAAACCAGCTTATTCTCGCGTTCAGGAAGAGTCTTAAATACCAGCACACCCCCCACCTGGGCCATTGACTCCAGGATCAGAACACCGGGCATGATCGGCACCCCAGGAAAATGTCCAGCAAAGAAAGGCTCGTTGATGGTGACATTTTTGATACCCACAATCCTTTGATTCTCTTCATATTCCAGAATTCGATCGACCAAGAGAAAGGGATACCGATGGGGCAGAAAATCCATGATCTCCTGGATTTCCAAGCTGCTGACGGTTTTGCTCATAGCATTCACTTCACTCTTCATTTTTTCTTTCCGGAATAGACTCTGATGAGTCCTTCCACTCTTCATACAGCTCGGGAAGCCGGCGCACCAGCGCCTGTATTTTCAGGGACTTCCGATGATCGATGGCAGGCTGTCCCGAGACGACTGAGTTCGATGAGACATCCTTGTTGACGGCCGATTTCATCATTACCTTGACCTCATCACCAATCTTGACGTGATCCGCCACACCACTGTGTCCGGCAAACACGCAATTTTTGCCGATTTCAACACTTCCGGAAATGCCCACCTGCGCCACCACAACAGTGTTTTCACCGATCTTGCAATTGTGGCCGATGTGAACATGGTTATCCAGCTTGACTCCCCGATCCAGGACCGTACTGCCGAACGTCGCTCGGTCTACGCAACTATTTGCTCCAATCTCAACATCGTCCCCGATAGCTACTGTTCCCGTCTGCGGAATTTTAATCTGCTCCCCACCGTCGGATACATAGCCAAACCCGTCTGATCCAATGACCGTTCCACTGTGAAGAACAACACGGGCGCCCAGGCAAACATTGTCGTAAAGAGTCACATTCGGATACAGACTGCACCTCTCACCAATTGTGCAACCAATTCCAACATGCACGCCTGGAAAAAGAGTTACCCCCTCCGCTATCGTGACTCCCTTTGCCACATAGACAAATGGATAGATCGTCACCTTCTCGGCAATCTGGCAATCATCGTCCACAAAAGCCAGCGGCGAGATACCTTTTGGTTCAAAGGGCTCAACATTAAACAGTGATAGGATTCGGGCGAAGGCGACTTTCGGTTTTTCCACCTGCAGCAGCGGCTTGTGGGTGGAGTGCACGTCTTGGGGGACAATGACAGCTGTCGCCTGAGTTTCCTCTAAGTGTTCATAATACTGCTTTTCGGCGGCCAGTGTCAGATCTCTGGAACCGGCAGTTTCAAAGGGTCGCACCCTGCTGATCTCGGTCTGGGGATCGCCGATCACCCGCCCCCCTACGTGCTCGGCAAGCTGTTGAAGGGTATACATTCGCCGCGACTTGTATAACAACGGGGCCTCTGGGTCAATAGGAGCGGACACCCGCAAAAGCGGGCAAGGTCACAGCTGGGCAGTCAGGGAGTCGTGGGTGGCGGACCGGACGCCATGGGCCTTCCGTATTTCTGGTCGTAAATCCTGATAATCTGGCTGGTAAAATCTAGAGCCGGGTCCACGTATACTTGCGTCTCTCCCCGCAAAAAAATAACCCCAAAGTTCTGTTTCTCTCCGTATTCAACGAGGATTTCCCCGACCTTCTCACTAATGGCACGCAGTGCCTCGTCACGCCTGCGGGTAATCTCTCCCTGGGTATCCTCCTGAAATCTTTTCAACTGAAGTCCTTTGTCTTCTATGGTGCGCTGCCTTTCCATACCTGTCTGTCGATCAAGCGTCCGCACCTCGGATTCGAACTGTTGTCTCAATCGGTCCAATTCCATGCGCCGCGCATCAAAGTCTTTTTGCCGCTCCTCGAGAAACGCCTGTATCTTGGAAATTTCTCTCTTTCCCTCTTGCGTTTCATAGAGGACCTGAAGACTGTCCACAAATCCGAATTTCTGAGCACTCTCTGGAGTACCTTGAGCCCAGCCCCACTGCGTCAGGAAGACCAGGATCAGCATCCCCTTAAGAATATTAGTCAGTCGCTGTCTGATCATTTCTTTCCTCTGCTCACCTGACAAGCACAGACTCTGCTTCAACAACCGATTCTTATTCAGAGCTGCCTGACGCAGCTACGGGATACTGCTCGTTGTAGATTCGGATGATGTCCTGCGACACTTCCATGGAAGGATCGACATAAGACTGCGTCTGGTCGCGCAGAAAAATCGCTCCATAGCCGTTCAGAGGCGCGTACTCGTCTATAATCTTCCTGATTTTTTCACTCATCTTCTCCAGAAGACTGTCACGGCGCTCGTTGTATTCCAGCTGAATATCTTCCTGTAGTCGCTTCAGTGCCCGGTCTTTCTCCTGGAGATCTCGCTCCATCTCGGTACGTGTTTCGGCATTCAACGTTCGCTGTTGATTGGCATACTGTTCTTGAAGTCCACTCAGTACCTCGGTTTGGGAAACAATCTCCTTCTGCTTGTCCGCAGCAAACTGGTTTAGCTTTTCGATCTCCCCTTTGCCTTCGTTCGTACCATAGAGAACTTCAAGAGTGTTGATAAAGCCGATCTTGGAACCCTGGGACTGACTGTCGACTGTCAAGATTCCCACAATCATCAACCCAAACAATAGGATCGCTGTCTTTCTCATGATCTCTCCTTACTTTCCAACTCGTGGGCTGGCCTGCAATCCTAGCCGGAACCGCTGCCACTTCCCGCACAAAACCGCCAAATTCATATCCTAAAAACTATATCCTACCGTAAATTTAACATTCGAGCGCGGTTCGACCAATGGGATGCGCACACCTCCGATGACCACTTCGGTATCTAGAATCAATGGATTGTACGCAAAAATGACTCGAAAGGGTTGATTAATCACGGGCATCAGGAATGAAATCTCGGCCCCTGTCGAGGCACGCAGGACATTATTCGCACCCTCAACCAGATCGATGAAGGTCCCTGGACCAAACAGAACCAGATTATCCTCCTTCAGAACAGTAGAGGTCCCCACGTCAACAAAGCCAGTCAGAAAAAGGGGCCCCAGCAACGGTATTCGGTACTCCCCGGTGAGCAGCAGACTGGTATCCCCTCCCACCGGGATGAGGCTCACCGAAATTGAGGGCAGACCCGTGCGCGGATCAATGATCGGTCTTCCGCTCGGGTCCAACTGGGCCGTGCTTGTAAAAGCCCAGGGACTGACCGAGCGAATGTCAAAACCGCGAAGGTTGAATTCCCCTCCCAAGAAGATCCGTTCGAAAAAGGGAACCGACATGGGTTCCCCGCCGGGTAGCTTTCCAGAAGGAATGATGTGAGAAAACTGGGCTCGGAAAGCGAAACTGTGTCTTCCCCCGCTAAGCCACCGATCTGGGAAAAACTTCTGATATCCGATAATCGGACGAATAATATTGAAGCTTCCTCCTAAAGGGCCTCCAGACAAGGGCATCTGCAGGTTCAGTTGGCTGCCTTCTGTGGCACCGTAGAGTCGATTCTTCGTATTGTAGACAAAGCTGGGAGTGATCTGACTGCGAATGAGCTCATCGTTTGAACCTCCACCCGGCGAAAAGCCGGACAGCTGATTCAAGGCGAAATCGCTGAACAGGGGATCGATATCACTAATGCCAATGTTCGACAAAGTATAACTCATGCCTACCCGGGACCAACGCCAGACGGGATAGCTGGTCCTTAAGGTAAACCCGGTGCTGGTGCGAGTAAACAGAGGAACGTTCTCACTGGGAGAAACCAATCCAAAGAAGGCCGTGAAGGTATCAAAACGATACCGCTGATTGAAAACCGACAATCCAAGAGTCATTTTGGAGTCCCGAAAATACGGCTCGGTAAAGGAAAACATGTAGTTGGAGGTACGCGTTCCCGTCAGTAGCGACACATCGATTCGCTGCCCTAATCCTCGGAAGTTATTGGACTGGTAGTTTATGCCGAAAAAGCTGCCGCTGATGCCGCTAACTCCACCGGTCAACCCAATTGACTGTTGAGTCCTCTCCTTGACGGTGATCTGGACATCCACCTCTCCCAGATCTGGCCTCTTAATGACCTCGTAATCTTTTTCTTCTATCGCATCAAAGAATCCAAGCTGATTCAGTCGCAAGATGGAAACATCCAGCAGACTTCCATTAAACCGGGTCTGCTCCTCCAGGAAAAACTCCCTTCTCAATACCTTATCGCGGGTCTTGGTGTTGCCGGCAAACATGATTCTGTGGACAAGGTATTGTTTGCCCTCCTCAACCTGAAGCGTAATATCGATGGTTTTATTTTCTTGGTCAGGTTCGACCTTGGGGATCACCGTTACATCCAGATAGCCGCTTGTGGAATAAGCCGTTCTCAGCTGTTCGTTGGCCTCTTTGAGCGCGACATAGTTCACCACATCGCCGGAAACGATGTTGTAGGAAGCCTTGACCAGGTCGGAATTCAGATTCTCAATCCCTTCGACTTCAAAAGACCCGTACCGATACTGTTCACCTTCTTCAATGGGAATGGTGATGTAGTACTGCTGTTCGGTCTTCCGGAATCCCAGCAACCACCCTCTTGGGGCCTCGACAATCTTTACATCCGGATCCCCCACTTTGGCAAAGATATAGCCACGACCACGGTAGGCTTCCAGCATATTGACCTGGAGATCATATTCAAGCTTTTCCTCGATATATTTGTCGGTTCCCTTGAAGATGGTGATCGGACTCCGCACTTTGTTCAATTCCAGGGAATCGAGCAGCTCATCATTCGAAATCAGCGTATTCCCCTCGAATCCGATATGCCCGATCCGTACTTTGGGCCCTTCATCAATCTTGAAGAGTATTCGGATCGAGG
This sequence comes from Acidobacteriota bacterium, assembly GCA_030624355.1. Classification (GTDB taxonomy): domain Bacteria; phylum Acidobacteriota; class UBA6911; order RPQK01; family JADFOI01; genus JAUXKG01. The sequence continues at coordinate 8,222 of JAUXKG010000007.1, read as the reverse complement.
AGGACGTAATCCGCTCGGTCGCCACTTCAACCCGACCCAGGGGCTTGCCCCCTTGATCCAGAAGCACTTTGATCGCCCTGCGGGCCTTGGGAAGCCTGGAAGGATCGAAAGGTGAGTCCACAGAGAGACCGACCCTCATGTCTCTGAAGCCCTCTAGAACATCCGACTCCTTGAATGAACTCAGACCCTCGTACTCAATGGCTCGGATAAGAGGGCGCTCCTGCACCTCGAATATGACGATGATGCCAATCTCCCCTTGTGTCGTTTTCAGAGAAGCATCTTCGAAAAAGTTGGTGTTCAGGATATTGCGGTAGTCCCGTCGAATCAGATCCTCCCTGTAGACGGTATTCTCCTGACTCTGAATGTAATAGAGGACTGTGCTTTCCGGGATCCGCCTGTTGCCTACAACACGGATTTCCTCAATCGTTTGCTCAGCCTGAGCCAGCAAGGCAGGCGATACGAAAGCCAGGACAACCAGCGGGAGAAGACGAATCACGCGGCTAGTCAGAATGTTTACTCCCCAAGATTCCATGCGCCGTTCATTCTATCCAAGCTATCGAATCCGGAGCAACCACGCTTTTGCCTACAAAACAACCAGTGACAATCTTCGAAAATTGTTGTGTGGATTGGAAATCCAGTCCTTACTGGGCCTGGAGGATAACAGGATAGTCGTGCCCCCAACGTTGATGCTCTACCGGTTCCATCTGTCTCAGACCAACCCGCAAGATAGGGGCGCACCTTCGCTTTTGGACCCCTTAGCTCGTTAATAGAGTTCACCATCCTTCAAATAGATGGCGAGAGTCTGCCTTTCTTTCAATTTCCCCTGGATAATCAGATCCGAGACGGGATCTTCGATATAACGCTGAATGGCTCTACGCAGAGGCCTGGCTCCGTAGGCACGATCGTGGCACGTTTTTTGAATGATCCAGTCTTTGGCACCCCTCTCCAAAACGATATTAATCTCCTTGGGATCCAGGTTCGAATTCACTTGTCCCAATAACAAGTCCACTATTTTGCTTAAATCACCTTCCGTCAGTGAGTCGAAAACGATGATCTCATCAAGACGATTAAGGAACTCTGGATTGAAGACTCTCTTAACTTCATTCATGATCAGATCTTCCACCTGTTGCTGATCCTGTTCAGGCGTCGCAGAAAATCCGACTTGGGGTTTGTTCACCAGATATCGGGCTCCAATATTGGAAGTCATAATGACGATCACGTTCTTAAAATCGATTGTAATACCGAGAGAATCCGTGAGCTGTCCGTCTTCGTACACTTGAAGTAAGAGATTGAAAATATCGAAATGCGCTTTCTCGATCTCGTCGAGTAGCAAAACCGAATATGGATTTTTCTTCACCTTTTCGGTGAGTTGACCTCCCTCCTCATGACCTACGTATCCGGGAGGTGATCCGATCAGTTTGGAAACCGAGTGCTTTTCCATATACTCGGACATGTCGAATCGAATAAGGGCCTTCTCGTTGCCGAAGAGAAACTCTGCCAGCGATTTGGCCGATTCTGTCTTCCCCACCCCCGTAGGACCCAGAAAAAGAAATGATCCGACGGGTCTATTCGGGTTCTTCATTCCCGCCCGGCTGCGACGAATCGCTCTGCTGAGAGCTGAAATAGCCCGATCCTGACTGATCACTCTTCCATGAAGCTCCTCCTCCATGCGAAGCAGTTTCTGCATCTCTTCTTCTCGAAGAGAGGTCACCGGAATACCCGTCCAACGTGAAATCACCTGCTCGACGTGTTCCTTCGTCACCTGAGAGGGAACACGATTCTTGACCTTCCATCGCTCTTTGACCACTTGCAGATTTTCGCGTTCAGTCAATTCCTGATCCTTCAGTCTGGCGGCTCGGTCGAATTCTTTGGCTGAGATAGCGTCGTCCATCTGGTGAACAGTCACCTTGAGCTTCCTCTGAAGATCACTGACTTCCTCGGGCAACACAGTGGTGGACAATTTGACACGAGCGCCAGCTTCGTCTAAAACATCAATCGCCTTGTCTGGTAAATAGCGATCTGTGATGTAACGGCTGGACTGATACACAGCAGAGTGAATACACTCGTCCGTGTACTCGACCTGATGGAACGATTCATAACGCCCTTTGATTCCATGGATGATCTGAAGCGTCTCCTCTTCCGTGGGCGGAATAACCTTAATAGATTGGAACCTCCGCTCCAAAGCCCGATCTTTTTCTATCGATCGCCGATATTCATATGGTGTCGTTGCTCCAATACACTGAATTTCGCCGCGTGAAAGAGCGGGTTTGAGGATGTTCGCTGCATCCAGCGAGCCCTCAGCCGATCCGGCACCCACCAGCGTATGCAGTTCATCAACAAAGATGATGAAGTTAGGATTTTCCACTAGTTCCTTCATGATCGCTTTGAGGCGTTCTTCGAACTGTCCGCGGTATTTGGTCCCCGCCACAATCAGAGAAATGTCCAAATCCAGTATCCGCCTGTCAGAAAGCATGGACGGAACTTCACCATTAACAATCTTCTGAGCCAGACCCTCTACGATCGCAGTTTTTCCGACTCCAGGCTCTCCAATAAGCACGGGGTTGTTCTTGGTCCGTCGACACAGAATCTGAATAACTCGCTCAGTCTCTGCCTCCCGACCGACCAAAGGATCCAACAGACCATTGATGGCAGCTTCCGTGAGATCCCGGCTAAACTCGGTTAGGATCAGTGAATCCTTCGACTTGGATGGAGCTGAACGTTCCTGGGCGGGACCAGCTAGCTCTTCTCTAACGCGGGAGAGCTTTATACCATTTTCATACAGGAGTTCGGCTGCAACTGATTTCTCCTCGCGCAAAAGACCCAATAGGATGTGTTCAGTGCCAATGTAGCTGCAAAGTAAACGATCAGCCTCTTCATTGGCATAAGTGAGGACCCGCTTGGCCTCATCACTCAGTGGCAGCTCAACCGAAGTTGACACCTTGTCTCGAATTGCGGTTCGACCTTCGACCTGTTTTCGTACACTTTCAAGAGCGCTCTCGGCATGGGTGAAAAATCGACTTGTGAGGGCCTTGTCCTCACGCAAAAGGCCCAGCAGAACGTGTTCGGTCTCGATTCGATTGTATCCTAGCTGACTGGCTTCATAGCGGGCAAAGAAAATGACGCGCCTGGCCTTTTCCGTGTACTTCTCAAACATCAGCTTTTCCAGCGATCGTCTATCGCACTAAAAAACAATTCCGAACGTCCTACAAATCGACGCGGCCAGGCACCATTATAATTCGCCTTGTACGGGAGGTACAACTAGCTAAACCAGCACTCCTTCCTGGAGACGACCCTGAAGATCACACAGGGAGGCAAGCGACAGACTATGAGTCGCGATGATCGAGGTTAAACGATGTCGGCGATGCACCTGTAGAAGGAGCTCGAAGATCGACTCTGACGTGTGTTCGTCCAGATTTCCGGTCGGCTCATCAGCCAATAGCAATCGCGGATTCCCTACCAGTGCTCTGGCGACGGCTACCCTCTGCTGCTCGCCTCCAGACAACTCCCCCGGCTTGTGTCCCAGTCGCTGACCAAGGCCTACCTCTGCTAACAAACTCTGCGCCCTTTCCGCGGCCTGATGGAAGGGGAGGCGTCGAAGCAAGAGAGGAAACATCACATTCTCGAGAGCTGAAAACTCTGGGAGCAAATGATGAAATTGAAAAACAAATCCAATTTGTACATTGCGAAACTGAGACAATTGCTCCCCCGACAAGCGACTGACATCGACATCCTGTAACACAATCTCTCCGCTATCGGGCCGCTCCATGCCGCCGATTAGGTGCAGCAGAGTGCTCTTTCCAGAGCCACTGGTCCCTGTAACCGCAAACATCTCTCCCTGCTCAACCTGAAGATTCAGATCGATTAGAATTTGAAGTCTATCGCTCCCGGACTGGTAAGATTTGCACAGGCCTTCTATCCTCAAGAACTGAGTTTCAGTTGCTTCGCGACGAATCATTCGAGCCGCTCCCCTTCAGCATATCCAGCTAGCCCGGATTATGCATAGGTTTTCTTCACTTCGCTCAGATGAAGGCGGCGTGACGAAGTGCTACAAGCGCCGCGATGACAAGGCGTGCAACAAAGGGCACCGCAGGCGTACTCGTGCAGTACGCCGAGGAGCCCAATAGCCCGGATTATGCATAGGTTCTCGTCACGAAGCGCCGAAAGCACCGGCCTGACAAGGCGCGCGACCGAGGCCCCCGCAAGCGTACCTGAGGCGACCGACCGAGCGCAACACAGTTAGGACGAGTGATGTCGGCGATGCAGTAGAGAATTTATGCATAATACGGGCTGAGCTTGCAGTATAACCTTCTGAATAGACTGGCAATGCTTTCAAATGAGGGAGAGCAAGTGGGTGCAACGGAAGACAGCCTGATACTTTCGGACCAGGACGTTCGGCAGCTCTTGACCATGGAAGCCTGTGTGGCCATTCAAGAGAAAGTCTTCGCATTGAATGCACAGGGAAGGGCCTGGAACGGCGAAAATGCGTGGGTCAATCCCAACCCGGAGAAGCAGACTCTACCCGCCCAGGGCAAGGTGCTCACTGGAGGCATCGAGCCCGACTGGTGGGGGGTCAAGAATGGTTTCTACGGAACAAACGATCCGGATGGTCAGCGACGTGTACAAACCCTGATTATCTTTCGGAGCCAGACCCTATGCCCGGTGGCGGTGATGGACTCCATGTACATCGGCAAAGTCCGGACCGGCGCCGGCGCCGCGGTAGCGACCCGATTTCTGGCCCGCCGGGACGCTCGTGTCATAGGAGTCCTGGGAACCGGAGCTACGGCCTGGTTCTCCCTGCTGGCTCACCGGGCCATCAGTTGGCCGGTGTCTCGAGTCGTGGTCTACAGCCGTTCGCCTGAACGACGCCAGCGATTTTCCAAAGAGCTTTCCGCCAGGACCGGCTATCCCGTCGATACTCTGGATTCGCCCGAGCAAGTGGTTCGACAGGCAGAGATTCTCATCACCGGTACTGCCACTCTCACCCCCGTGATGAAGGCCGACTGGGTGCAGGATGGCACTCATGTCAACGCGATGGGACAAAAATATGAGATCGATCCCCAGTTGCTGACCCGAGCCAAGCTTGTAGGAGATGAGGCCAGCACAGCTATTCGCGACGGAAAGGTGAGCGTGGCCATTCAATCCGGCCTGTTTATCGACAAGAGCACCTGCGCCAGCTTGGGAGAAATCGTGATACAGGCCAGACCGGGCCGCACCAGCAACAAGGAAATCACCCTGTTCGACAGTTCCGGATTGTGCATCCAGGATCTGGCTACCGGATTGTACCTCCGGCAATTGGCCCAGGAAAGGGGAGTCGGCCGGCGGGCCGAGTTCCACCACCAAGAAGGTCTCTGGTAGAGCCCTTTTTCCTAGCCCGGATTATTCATAAATTCTCTACTGCAGTGGTGACAAGAATCTATGAATAGTCCGGGCTAGAACGAAAGAGGCTGGCGATCCTCAGACCGAATCGAACATTTTGAATTTCAGAACCATTGCTTCCAGAGGTTCAGCAACTGTGTGAGACCGATGGTGATTGAAATTCCCATCAGCACTACCAGAATGACATTGGTAAACCAGTGGTTGCGGTGCTGCCCCATCAGACGCTCGCTGTTGGTCAATATCAGCAAAACGGGCGTGAGCAACGGAATGAGTACCACCACCAGCGCGTTCACCGCCAGCACCAACCACACCGGGCTCACTCCTATCAGGAGCACGTAGAGAGGGGAAAAGGCCAGGAAGATCTGACACGGTCGATAGGCCCAGTGAGTGCGGGCATCCTCTCGAATACCCCCAGTGGAAACAGGATTCTTGCCGGCAAAACGGACCAAGTCGGCCACGATCAGCGAAAAGCCGACCAGCATGCCGATCAGGGATGAAAAATTCATGCCCCACAGCCCCAAACCGAAGATTATCATTCCCACCACCCCCTGAACCTCAGAGAAGATTCGCACCAGATCGTTGGCGTCTTCCAAATCGATTCCCAAAGGATGGACGACCGCACCAGCCGCGACCTGCAGCAGGCCGGCTATCCCAAACAAACAGAACGCGCTCATGAGCAGATCAACCCGCTGTTGCCTCAAGTGGGAGGCGTCCCGCCAGCCCTTTTCCTGGATAAAGTAGGCATAGGTCAGGTTGGTAATCGACCCTGCCATGGTTCCCACAATCGCCATGACGATGAAGAGCGTACCGTACTGACCCTGGTCTCCGGGAATGCTGGGAATCAGGGCACCCTGCAGGACCTTGGCGGGATCGGGTCGGGCCAAAACCACGGCCGTGACCAGGCCGCCCAACATGACCGCCATCCCGACCCTCAGGAACTTTTCAATCGCCCGGTAGCCACCCCAGTAGGTCATGACGAAGGCCAGGATGGCAAAGGTTAAGGACCAGAGCGCGGAACTCCACCGAAAGCGCGATGGGAGCAGAGCTTCAATCGCATTCCCAGTCATGACTATGGTGTACATCATGTAAAAATGGCCCAGAACCAGGACGCTGATGAGAAGGATCCAGATTACCCAGCGACCCACTCGGGCGTAGCCCTGAATCAGACTTTCCTGGGTCACCAGGACATATTTGGCTGAAACATTAACCCAGACAAAACGGAAGATGACAGCCGGAAAGATAGTCCAGATAAGAGCATATCCGTATCCCGCACCCGCCGCCGAGTTGGAGACAAGATCGCCCGCCCCCATAGCGGTCAGAACGTAGACAAATCCCGGACCCACACGCTGAATCCAGCGAGGCGTCCAGAAATCAGACAGCTTGGAACCCCGAGGGTCGATTGCGCGCCTGAGTGGCCCTTCTTTCAGCGATTTTCCTTCCTTAGCCAGGATCATTCACGACCCGGTTTTCAATGGCTCCCAGTTGATCGATGGCAACCCGAACCACATCCCCAGGCTTGAGCCAAACCCTCGGCTCTATCTCCAAAATGACACCACTGGGAGTTCCCGTCGCAATCACATCTCCCGGCTCCAGGGTGAATGCCGTTGAGAGATGCTCGATGATGTCATAACAGTCGAAGATCATCTGGCTGGTGTTGGAATCCTGACGCAGTTGGCCATTCACCCAAGTTCTGAGATTGAGACAGTGAGGATCTGTAACCTCGTCGGCGGTTACGATATAAGGCCCCATTGGGCAATGAGTATCCCACGACTTTCCCATGGTGATTGTGGCTGATCGAAATTGCCAGTCTCGCAGACTTACATCGTTGACGATCGTGTAGCCCGCGATCACGTTGACGGCTTGCTGGCTGGGCACCCGCCTGCAGCGCTGTCCAATCACAATCGCCAGTTCACCCTCGTAGTCCAATTGCTCGGACTCCTGAGGGAGATGAATATCCCCGTCGGGACCGGTTACCGCCGTCGACTGTTTATTGAAGATCATGGGAACCTCCGGAAGATCAAATCCACTTTTCTTGGTGTGATCCTCATAGTTCAGACCCACGGCCAGAATCTTGGGTGGGCGACCAATCGGAGCTTCCAGTGTCACGTCGGCCAGGCCCAATGCATTCTCTCCTGATGCGCAGATGACTCGCGCTCGAACCAGTGCGGGCATCCCCTGTTCGAGAAAGGTCAGCATATCGGTCGGCAGACCGCTGTCTTGAGCACTCAAATCGATCACTCCCTCGGTTGTAACCACCCCGATACGGGTGCGATTCCCTTCCGTGAACGTCACCAACTTCATAGGTTATTTCCGTGGTAGTGCCACAAAGTAGACTTGGTCTTCAGTCTTTTTCCAGCCATGGGGGAAAGGGTACGTTCAAACCACTGAATTGTTCAAGGACCTTCGATCCAATGACGGGAAGGCCTGTCAGCAGGGGCACGATCCGGGAAACAATGGAGCGCAGGGCGGCCGATTTTGAGGTCAACAAACTGGTTTGCACTCCCGTCATGCGAAGCACCGAGCGAGCGATGGGATGTCGCATCGCGGTATATCGACCGGCTGTCCGGGTTGCAATCAACCAGGCCAGCGTGGCAGCGTCCTCGATGCCCAGGTTCATGCCGCGACCGCCCACAGGAGAATGAATATGGGCCGCGTCACCGGCTAGAAAGATGTTGCCCCTCTGATAGCTCTCCACCAGACGATCGCTGATCCGAAACTCGGATTGCCACTTCACCTTTTTGACCTTGGGCTGAAAGGGCAAACGGTTGAACAAATCGGGGTGATTGGCAACAAACCGCCCTTAACCTTCACGATAGGGAAAGTAGGCGCAAAGCGTATCACCCAGG
>JAUXKG010000022.1 GCA_030624355.1 Acidobacteriota bacterium | reverse complement strand
AGCCACAGGTCCAAACCCACGAAGAGAAACAAGACCAGGCTGATTACGCCGTTGATGGTGAAAAAAGCCGTATTAACCCGTCTCAGATCCTGGGCATTCACCAGGCTGTGTTCGTAGATCAACCCCACGGCGACCAACCCCAAACCAAACCAGCTCAAGGCGGAGAGCCGGAACAGGACAAAGGAGTAGCTCAGCAGCAGCATCATCAGGATATGAAACAGGGCGGAGATTCGTAGCGAGGTCTTGATTCCCCACCTGCCGGGAATGGAATAGAGGCCGAACTTTCGATCGAATTCCAGGTCCAGACAGGCGTAGATGATGTCAAATCCTCCAACCCAAAACAGAACAGCCGCCGCCACATACAGGGGCGCCGGGTGCAGTTCACCTCGAACAGCAATCCATCCTCCCAGTGGAGCGAGGGCCAGCGACAGGCCCAGAAAGAGATGAGAAAAGGAGGTCCATCTCTTGGTGTAGCTGTACAGCAGAATCACCAACAGGGCCACCGGAGAGAGGTGGAAGGCTAGTGGGTTCAGCATCCAGGAGGAGAAGAAGAAAAGTGAAGAACTAAGCAAAACGAATGAGACTACAAAGCGCTTGCTCACTAGTCTGCCGGGTAAGGCACGATCGTTAGTTCTCGGGTTGAGTTTATCGTAGCTACAATCGACCAGTCGATTGAAGGCCATGGCGGCGCTTCGAGCGCCAATCATGGCAAGAATAATCCACAAGCTGGTTGGCCCGTCGGGAAGGCCTCGATCCGCCAGGAAGGCCCCCAGGAAGGCGAAGGGCAGCGCAAAGACAGTGTGTTCGAACTTGATCATATCCAAGACGGTGAGAAGCTTTTTCATGAGAGAAGATGGCTCTGTATTTCTGCAGGCGAAATTATATACCATGGGGCCTCTGGGACCTGGACCGATGACACTTGGCAAGGCACTCAGGCAATAACGAACGAGGGATGACAAGTGACGGAAGAAATCGCGGTTGAGGCCAATTCGACTGCCAACGAGAGATGTGTCAGTTATCCTTTATGATTCATGATTGACCTGTAAGAGGGCGTGATTTCTCAACCTGATATCGAATCCCTTCGCGAGGAAGATCTGCCAGACTGTGTCGAACTGCAACGATTGGTGTGGCAATTCGACAAGAACGATCTGGTTTCCACCCGGATGTTGGCCACCTGTCAGCGCCACGAAGGGATACTGCTGGGTGCCAGGATGCCCGAGGGCGGTTTGGTTGGATTCGTGTTCAGCTTTCCGGCTTTCTGGAAAGATCAGCTTCACCAGCATTCTCACATGCTGGCGGTGCGGAAGGAATTGCGAGATCAGGGCATTGGCTTTGCCCTCAAACTGGCTCAGTATCGGGAAGCCCGGCGACGGGGGCTTCGGCTGATCACCTGGACTTTCGATCCGCTGGAAACCAAGAACGCCCATCTGAATCTCAATAAACTGGGTGTGATCGTAAGGCACTATTATGTCAATCTGTACGGTGAGCAGACCTCCAGTGAATTGCACAGTGGTCTGGGGACGGATCGATTTCTGGCGGAATGGTCAATAGGGATAGACGATCCGGCTGCAGACCTACGCTATCAGCTTGAACCGGGTGAAGCGCTCTCCTGCCCGCAGGTGATTTCAACAAGGGTCTTTGACCAGAGGTGGTTGGTGCCTGATGCTCCCGACCTGAGTAAGGCAGAGCCCCGATTGCTGGTTGAGGTGCCTGAGGACATTCAGAGCTTGAAGAGGCACGATCCGAAAGTGGCCATGGATTGGAGACTTCAAACCCGGACGGCCTTCACCTACTATCTCTCGAAGGGCTATGAGGTGAGTCGCCTGCTGGTCTCCCCAGCCTCTGGGAAGGACAATCGGCGCACCTTTTACCAGTTGGAAGTGAGTGAAAAGGGAGGTAGTGTGGCCTGATGGCAGCAAGCGGTATGACAATTGATCAGATTGTTCTCAGGGAGATTCGTCTTCCTTTGGTCGATTACTTTGAAACCAGTTTTGGCAGAACTCAAGACCGGCATGTTCTGTTGGTGGAGATAGCCTGCCAGGGCCAGACAGGTTGGGGAGAGTGCGTGGCCGGAGAAGGTCCCTTCTACAGCTCTGAAACAGCCGACACAGCCTGGTCGATTCTGACCCGCTTCATTTTGCCGACCACGGTGAAACGATCTTTTGATCATCCTTCTGAGTTTCCCTCCTGGTTCGAACGGATTCGGGGACACCGCATGGCCAAGGCTTGTGTAGAGGCGGCTCTTTGGGACCTGCAGGCGCAGCGAATGAATCTCCCAGTGTGGAGGCTGCTGGGCGGGACTCGCGAAAAGATTCCTTGTGGCGTATCCATCGGAATACAAGAGGACCCCCAGACTCTCTTGAAGAAGATCAAAAGAGAGCTGGAGGCTGGCTACCGGAAGGTAAAGATGAAGATCAAACCGGGTTGGGACGTTCAGATTGTGGCTCTGGTCCGGGAGCAGCTTCCGGACATTCCATTGATGGTGGATGCCAACTCCGCCTACACTCTGGAAGATACTGAACGTCTAAGGGAGCTTGACCAGTTCAAGTTGCTGATGATCGAACAACCTCTCATCTACGATGACCTGGCCGATCATGCCAGGTTGCAGGCCCAGATCGAAACCCCAATCTGTTTGGACGAGTCGATTCGTCACTCCAGGGATGCGGACCATGCCTGTCAACTGTCTGCCTGCCAAATCATCAACGTCAAGATGGGTCGGGTGGGTGGTCACACCGAGGCCAAGCGTGTTCACGATGTTGCCCAGCAGTATGGAGTCCCGGTGTGGTGTGGGGGGATGCTTGAAACCGGTATCGGCCGGGCCCACAACATTGCACTCTCCACTTTGGAGAACTTCACTCTTCCCGGCGATGTCTCGGCCAGTCGGCGATACTATGAACGCGATACCATCCGTCCTGAGGTGGTGGTCACATCCGACGGGTACATCCAAGCGCCGCAGTCGTCCGGCCTGGGTTATGAAGCTGATCGGGATTGGATCGAGCAGTTGACGATCCGCACGGAGCGGTTCCAGTAGCCAATGCGCCCTAGCCCGATGGAGCCAACTTGATGTAAACTTAATTGTCAGTGAACTGTTAATTAAGTTAACTCATCAAAATTCGTAGCGCTACCCATGGTCAGTCTTCGTCACAAACTGCTTCTGTTTATACTGCCCCTCTGTTTGACCCTCCTAACCGGCATTACTGCCTACTCCTACTATCTGGCCAAGGAGCGCATCACCCAGGATCGGATCGTTCTTTATCTGGAACAGATTGCGGTCGACATCGCCGATACCATCCAGCTGACCATCCTGGAGAAGGAGGAAGAGACCATTTCGATGACTCTCTATAGTGAGTTCCGCAACTTTCTGCGTGGGACAGATTCTCATCCTCCTCAGTTGTTACTGGATCAACTGCTGGTAGTGCATGAAGTCTATGATGTTCTGGCTCTATTCGATGTGAACGGGACACTGCTTCTATGCAACAGCATCAATCGAAATCAGATCCGTGAGGAACTCGACCCTGACAAACTGAGGTCGCTACGAGGAGAAAGACTGGTCCGCTACACTCCTGAGGACGGTTGGTTGCAGGAAGTGCAAAGTGGGCACTTCGGCTATGTGGACTGGCATGCCTCCCAACTGGTTGAAGATCTGTACGGTTATCAGCAAGAGGATGTTGCCCGTCAGTACTCGGTGGGGTTCGCGGCACCGGTGATGGACGAGCGGGGAGTGGTCTTGGGAGGCATCTTCGCACTGATGAGCTGGCAGTACATTCAGGAGATTCTGGACAAGGTGGAGTTAGATTTGGAAGAACGGTCGATTACCTCCGGCTACGCCTTCCTGTTGGACACTGACTACAACACCGTCATCGGGCACAAGTATCGGCGCAACCGAAACTATCAGGAGGTCAACTCGGATGATTTGACTATCGCCCGCGACAACTACGGCCTGCGTCTGGTACAGGACCTGAAGCTGGCCGAACTTCACGAATCGGTTTTGCAAGGGGATTCGTACTTTCGCTATCAGTACCCGGTCGGAATCAGAAAGATCAGTGGCCTGGCACCGGTGGATCATGAAGTGTTTCAGTGGATGTGCGGTGTAGGAATCAACGACGAGGAGATCTTTGCCCCGGTACAGGACTTGTTGAGAAAGCTGATCTGGATGGCTTCCCTTTCGGCGATTGGTGTGGTGCTACTCACCTACTCGGTTTCCCGGCGGATAACCATCCCGCTGAACAAGTTGACGCTGGGGGCCAGTGTCATCGCCGCCGGAGACCTAAGCCAGAGGGTCGAGGTTTCCAGCCGCGACGAAATTGGGGAATTGGCCAAGACTTTCAACGAAATGGCCCAGTCCCTGCAGGAGAGAAGACAGGCGCTGCACCAGTTGAATAAAAACCTGGAAGACATGGTGAGCGAGCGTACCAGGGAACTGGAAGAGAAGAGTCGCCAGGTCCAGCAGGCCTATCAGGAACTGAAGGAGACCCAGGTCCAACTGATTCAGAGCGAGAAAATGGCTTCCCTTGGACAGCTGGTGGCCGGGATTGCTCACGAGATCAAGAACCCCTTGAACTTTATCTATGGTAATACCGATTTCCTGAGGGAGTATGTTGAAAGCCTGCAACGTCTGATTGAAGTTTACGAAGATCAAACTCGGGAAAATCCTGAGGTCAGCAGCAAGGTGAAATCATTCAAGCAGGAAATCAACTATGACTTCATACTGCAGGACCTGCAGACGCTGATTGAGAACTTTGAAGAGGGAGCCGACAGAATTCATGCCATTATCGGTGATCTCAAAGCCTTTTCCAGAATGGGGAGTGAACACTTCCAATCGGTCGATATTCACGAAACCCTTGATCTGGCTCTGAACCTTCTACACAACGAGTACCGGGACCGCATCAATATTCACAAGGAATATAGCCAGCTGCCGCGTCTGGAATGCCATCCGGGCAAGATGAATCAGGTCTTCATGAATCTGCTGGCCAACGCTTGTCAGGCTATTCCCGAGCAAGGAGATATCTGGGTTCGAACCCTCGCTGGCGACGACCACGTCGTTGTTGAGATTGAAGACAACGGTCCGGGCATTGAGGACAAGCACCTGGGGAAGGTGTTTGAGCCCTTTTTTACTACCAAACCAGTGGGAGAGGGAACGGGGCTGGGACTCAGCATCAGTTACGGGATTATCCAGCAGCACAACGGAACTATTGAGGTCGAGAGCGGCGAAGGGAAGGGAGCAAAATTTCGCGTGAGGCTGCCCTTGAATCACTAGCCTGCAGTTCTCACACTGTCTCGTAGCGAGGAGTCTCAGGCGCCGCCCTGACAAAAGGCCTGCGACCGAGGACCCGCGCAGACGTACCAATGTACGTTGAGCAGGCCGAGCGAGCGAAACGCAGGCAGGGCGGATGGATGAGGCACCGCAGTAGAGGGAGTGTGAGAAATGCGGGCCAAAAGGAGGTTTGCACCGGACTGCTGCTAAGGAAAACACGCAATGCCAAAGAAAAAACACAAACTTCTGATCGTGGACGACGAACTGGCGAACCTGCAAAAGCTAAACCGCACTTTCGTGGATGAATATGACGTCTACCAGGCCAGTGATGGGGAACAGGCGCTGACACTGTTTGCCCAGCACACCATTTCCGCCGTCATCGCCGATCAGAAGATGCCGGGAATGACAGGCATTGATCTTCTTCGGAAGGTGCTGGAGCTCAATCCCGAGACTGCCCGTATTGTTTTGACCGGCTACACAGAGGTCGAGGATCTGATGGATGCCATCAATGAAGGACACGTGCACTGCTACATCACAAAGCCTTGGGAGCCTGATTTCTTGAGGCAGCAGGTCAGACACGAAGTCGAACGGCTGGAACTGGAGAAGGAAAACCGACGCCTGGACCGTGAGTTGAAGGTGGCCAATGCAAATCTGCAGACAGAGAATCGAAAGTTGAAAAACGAGATGGAGGTGTTCAGGGACTCCAGCAAGCGCCTGATTTACAGGAGTCGCCCGATGCGGGAACTGCTAAAACTACTGGATCGAGTGGTGGTTACGGACTCTACAGTTCTGATTCAAGGGGAAACGGGAACTGGAAAGGAGCTGCTGGCACGCTACATTCACGAGAACAGCTCCCGACATGATCATGCCTTTCTTCCTGTCAACTGTGGAGCCATTCCAGCCGAGTTGGTGGAAAGTGCCTTTTTTGGGCACAAGAAGGGTGCCTTCACAGGAGCCACCGGGGATCAGAAGGGATACTTTGAGTTGGCCGAAGGAGGCACCCTGTTTCTGGATGAAGTCGGTGAGGCCCCCTGGGATCTTCAGGTCAAGCTGCTGCGGGTTCTGCAGGATGGGGAGATTTTCCCAGTAGGGGCGCAGAAATCCGAGCAGGTTGATGTGCGCATCATAGCGGCCACCAATCGCAGTCTGAGCCAGGGAGTCGAGGAGGGAAAGTTTCGACAGGATCTCTTTTTTCGCTTGAACGTCTTTTCCGTCCACGTTCCTCCCTTGAGAATGCGCCGGGAAGACATCGAAGCTTTGTGCCGCACTTTTCTGGAACGATTTGAAAAACGGTTGAACAAGGAAGCCTCCGAACTTGATTCTTCCACACTGGAAATTCTGAAGGCCTATCACTGGCCTGGAAATGTGCGGGAACTGGAAAATGAAATCGAACGAATGGTGATTCTCTGTGAACCGGGACAGCTCATTCCGGCCTCTATGCTCTCCGAGCGCCTCCTCCTGCCTTACGATGGCGCCGGCGAGTCCAAGGGCCCCCTCAAGGAGCAGGTGGCCCAACTGGAGCGGCGCCTCATTCTGGAGGCCTTGAAGGAGCATAGTGACAACAAGAGCCACGCCGCCCAGGCCTTGGGAATCACCCGCCAGACGATCATCGCCAAGTTGAAGCAGTACCAAGAGTGTTAATTGAATATACGAATAGTGTAAAATGTATGTACACTCCTCTCTAAACCCCTCCCTGTCCCGCTTTGAGACCCATTTGCTCCCTTCTATCTGTCAATTAATTTAACACTATAGCCGACAGACAAACCTACTTAACTATTTGTTTTCAACACTTTAACTGTTTGGCACGGGGCTTGCAATAGCTTTTCCCTGGAGGACACAGATTATGGGAAACTACATCGCCACCGTATCACCGTTGGAAGCCCACCTGATGGCCAGAGTTCAGGCTCGTGACGAGGGAGCCTTCGGCGAACTCTTCACCCGTTTTCAGGAGAGAATCTACCGGACTGCTCTGAGAATTCTGAAAGAGGACTATTCCGCCCAGGACGCGCTGCAGGAGACCTTCTTAAACATTTTTCGAGGTGCCAGGCACTTTCGCGGAGACTCCAGACTGACCACCTGGATCAATCGGATTACCGTCAATGTGTGTTTGGAGATGATTCGAAAGAACAAGAAACATTCTCAGCGTCTGGATGCCGACATCTCTGAAACGGCTGAGTTTCCCGATCCCAGTGCCAGGACGCCGTTTGAAGAGGCGTTGCAGAGGGAGACGAGTCAAAAGATTCACAGTGCTCTGGAGGGTCTGGGAGATAAACACAGTCGTGTGGTTCGATTGCACGATCTGAAAGGGCACACCATCTCTGAGATCGCGGGAATTATGGGTGTCCCTGAGGGAACCGTCAAATCACGTCTCTACTACGGACGCAAGGCCCTGAAAAAAGAACTCGTGCACTAGCCCGGATCATGCATAAATTCTCTACTGCATCGCCGATATCGCGCGCCTTGTCAGGACCGGCGCTTTCGGCGCTTCGTGACGAGAACCTATGCATTATCCGGGCTCGCCGAAGAAAAATGGAGACAGGGTTGACTGTCCCCATTTTTCTCAGGTCGCCTGTCCTGCCAGCCCCGCTTCAGAATCCACCCCAGGATGGATAACGGTGCATGCTATAATTCTCCTGTCGAGGCCAGCGTGGACAGCTCCTTTCAGTTAAAACACTATCGTTTGAACAGGACCGAGCCGAGTGACCAGCCGGCTTTGCTCTTTGAGGTCGACTTGGAGCTGCAGGATGTTCGTTCAAAGTATCGTGATTCTTATCGGGCCTTTTTTCAGGCGGAGTGGTTGGCAGAAGGTGACCTGTCCTGGACCCCAGATATGGTGTGTCAGATCCACCCGGACTGGCTGGTGGAGATTCCACCCCCTTCTGACTTCGAGTGGCCTGCCTGGAGCGACTCAAAGTTTGTTCACTATCTGACCAACCATTTCCGTCCTCAGATCTGGAAGAACCAGTCTTTCGGGATGTATTCCCATCCTGGAGAGAGCAAGGAGGAGTTTCTGTTGCGGTGCCAGGACCAGGTATTCGAGGAGTGGCTGGAGGAGCAGAAGAAATTTTGGGACGTTTTTGTCCACCGCTATTTGGAACTGGAGGAGAAGTTGATCAAGGAAATGGAGAGAGAGTGTGAGGAAGATGAGGACTCCGCCAATCTCAGACTGGAGCGGGTAAGGGATCTGCTCTTCTCAGTGCGTGAGAGTCTTTGGGCCTTTCGCGATTGTTGGCAGCCGGAGAATGTCCCCAGTTTGGATTGGAAGGGTGAAACGGTCCCGGCTGTTCAGGGACGGTTGGATGATCTGAGACAAGATTTGGTCACCGTGTGTGAGAGGATTAACCGGGGTTATCAGCAAAGCGCCAGGCAGATTGAGCGTTATGAAGTTTCTGTGCCCTACCCGCAGATCGAGGTTGTTTCTCGGGGTATTATGTGGAGTTCCATCGTCAGTGAACCAGACAGGACCGTAGAGCCATGAATGACGTGTTGGTAGCTATGAGCGGTGGTGTGGACAGTTCGGCTGCGGCCGCCCTGCTCAAGGAGGCAGGTCACCGGGTGATGGGCTGCACCATGCAGCTCTGGGATTACCGCCGCAATCCGACCAGCAACGGTGCACCCCAGTTTGGAAAGTGCTGTTCGCTTGATGATGTGTACGACGCTCGGCGAGTTGCCGATCACCTGGGGTTTCGTTTTTATGTCCTGAATATGCAGGAACAGTTCGAGCGCAAGGTGGTGGAACCTTTCATCAACAGTTATCTGAATGGGACCACCCCCATTCCCTGCACGCTTTGCAACACTTTTCTGAAGTTCGACAGATTGTTGCTGTTTGCCCGTCAGATGGGCATTTCCCAAGTCGCTACCGGACACTACGCTCGTCTGGTTTCGGATGCCGACGAAGGTTATCTGCTGTTGAAGGGGAAGGATGCCGGCAAGGACCAGTCCTATTATCTGTTCGAGCTGACCCAGGAGCAGTTATCCAGTATCTCCTTCCCGGTTGGCCACTATGAGAAGGGAGAGATTCGTGAAATTGCCCGTTCCCATGGACTGTTGACGGCGACCAAGCCAGAGAGCCAGGAGATCTGTTTCATACCGGACGGGGATTACCCGGCCTTCATTCGTCGTCACGCCTCCGAAGTGAATCAAAATTTGCTGCCGCTGCTGGAGCAAGCTGACCAGAGTGGACCGATTCTCTTCAAGGATGGAAGCCGACTGGGAACTCATTCCGGCATCTTCCAGTTTACGGTTGGACAGCGCCGAGGTTTGGGCATCGCTCATCACCGCCCCCTCTACGTACTTCGACTGGATGTTCGCCGTAACGTCCTGGTGGTGGGGTACCAGGAGGACCTGTATAGCCGAGGACTAGTTGCTGACCGGGTCAACTGGATTTCCGGTCGTTATCCGAGCAAGCCGTCTCGGGTCAAGGTGAAAATCCGTTCCCGACATCGAGAAGCGCCTGCTTCGATTGTTCTAGAGAAGACAAAAGAGAATTCCTCCTCGGCCTGGACGGCCAGGGTCATCTTCGAGACGGCCCAAATGGCGGTGACACCCGGGCAGGCGGCCGTCTTCTACGACGGAGAACGGGTCCTGGGAGGAGGCTGGATCACCCAGCGGATTGCTGCCAGCGACTTGCAGTGATCAGATGTCGGCACCCCTTCTCATGACGTCACAAGACATTCCTATTCTGGTGGTTACTGGTGAAACCTCGGGAGAACGACACGCCGCCGGATTGATCGCAGAATTGAAAAAATGGAATCCGCAGTGGAATATCGACGGGTTCGGCAGTGGTGGAACCCGCATGAGGGAGGCCGGTGTCGAGCTTTTGATCGATGTCTCCAAGCTCTCCGCCATCGGAACCTGGGAGGCGCTCTCGCAGATGACCAACTACTGGAAGCTGTACCGACAGATCCTGGCGGAAGTAGGCAAGCGACGGCCTCAGCTGGCGATTCTTGTCGACTTTCCAGACTTCAATCTACGCCTGGCCAGCCGGTTGAAAGCCATGAACGTTCCCATCTGTTACTTCATTGGTCCGCAGGTGTGGGCCTGGCGTTCCTCACGAGTCGAACAGATCCGGCGTTATGTGGATTTGATGCTGGTGGTTTTCCCCTTTGAGGAAGAATACTACCGGAGTCGAGGAATTGAAGCCCACTACGTCGGTAACCCGTCGGTGGTCTCGGCAGTCCCACCGGCTCAGGAGAGGGAGGAGAAGGCGGACCAATTCGGGGTCGACCGGCAGGTGCCCATCGTGGCGCTGTTGCCGGGCAGCCGCAAAAGGGAGGTGGAGCAGATCTTTCCCGTCCAATTGGATGCCGCCCGACATGTGGCGGAGAGACAAGGGGTCCGGTTTTGGGTCATCAAGGCTCCCGAGATCGATAGAGAACAGTTGTCTGCCGTCTATCAGCGATGGATCGATCGTGGAAACGGTTCCCTGGATCTGGAGATCCGGGAGGAGGAGATTGGCCAGCTGTTGCCCCGGGCCACCTGCGCGGTGATTAAGAGTGGAACATCCACTTTGGAAGCCAGCCTGCTTGGAGTCCCGTTTGCCATGATGTATCGCATATCCTGGCCCAGTTGGTTCCTGATCCGGCCACGCGTCAGTGCCGACACCTATTGTCTGGCCAATCTGATTGCCGGGAAGAAGGTGGTCCCCGAGTTCATTCAGCTGGAAGCGACGGGGCAAAATATTGGAGACCATGTTTTGGAACTGCTGCAGAGCCGGGAGCGCCGCGACCAGGTCAGAAAAGATCTCCAATTGATCTCCAGCAAACTGGGCACCCAGGATGCTTATGAACAGGCTGCCAGTCATGTGGGCAGTTTTCTGGCAAGTAGGGGGAACTAGCCGGATGAAGATATCTTGCTTTCTGTTTTCTTTTCTGATGTTTCTGGATTCTGCTGTGGCCCAACAGCAGCCGACGGTCTCTCCCATCGATGTTGAACACTACGAAATCAATGTTGAGATCGTGCCGGAAGAGAGTCTTCTGTGGGGACAGGTCAAGATCAGCCTGGTGATGTTGGAAGACAGTGCTTCCGTGCCTTTTGAGATTAACGCCCGTCTCACCCTTTTTGAGGTGACCGATGAAGAGGGTGTCCAGTACGCCACCTCCTTTGATGATTTTGATAGTACCCGCTTGAGGGTCCGCGGTCCCGAACCCTTCAGCAAAGGAGAGGAAAAGACCCTTATCTTTGAGTTTGAAGGGATTCTGGAAAGTGAGCAGTACGCGTTTCTGGATGCTCCGCAGACTGAGCGGGCCGTGATTCATCGCGAGGGAGCGCTGCTTTTGAGTGAGGGGTTATGGTTCCCGTCCCACCGACTAACCCTGGATGCTGCCAGTGCCACGGTTCGGGTCATCGTTCCTCTGGGATTTAGCGTTGTGGCTCCCGGCGAGCTCTCGTCCATCGAAACGGAGGGGGTGAGTGAGGTCTTCACCTGGGAGAGCCGGCAGCCTCTGACCGAACTTCCGGTGGTCATGGCACGCTTCTTCCGGCGCAGATTTACTGACCTGGCACTGCCGGTGACCCTCTTTGTAACCGAAGATTTTGATCAGGATCCGCAGCCTCTGGCCGAGGACGTGGTTCAGATGCTCGAGTTTTTTCAAAGCGAGTACGGTCCTTATACCTGGTCGGGTTTGAATCTGGTTCAGATTGGAAACGTGGATCTGCCTTCTGCGGGGTGCTCCGGTCTGATTCTGCTGGAGTCGGCAATTTTGCAGAAGCCATCCTCCTCCAGGATGGAGCTGGCCAGAAGGGTCGCCCGCCAATGGTGGGGATGCTCGGTGCGGTTTGCAAGGCCTTCCGATGCCTGGCTGGCCGATGGTTTTGCCACCTATGCCGCGCTTCGATACTTTGAAGTCAAACACCCGGAGCAGTTTTCCGCTCAACTGGCTGGCCAGGCTATTCAGGCCCTCAAGTACGAAAGTCAGGCACCGGTCAGCAAGGGACTCGAGTTGGGTATCGGCTCTGATGAGTACGAGTCTGTGGTGAGCGCCAAAGGTGCTTGGGTTTTGTACATGCTCTCTCAAATCGTGGGGCGCGATAAACTTCACACCATCTTAAGTGAGTGGTACCGTGAAAAATCAGGGCAGGCGGCCATCACTAGAGAATGGGTCGATTTTCTTCGAGAGCGGACGGGGGTCGATTACAGCTGGTTTTTCGTCCAGTGGGTAGACCAAGTGGGCGTACCCGAGTTTCGGGTCGACTATACGATCTACAAGCTGAAAGATGGAAGTTTCAAAATTCGAGGACAGGTCAAACAGACTCTGGAGCTTTTTCGAATGCCTCTGGATTTGATCATCGAGACCAAAGGGGAACCTGAAGAGAAACAGTTGAAGGTTAATGGAAAGATCAACCCCTTCACTTTTTTAACTGCAACCATGCCTCTGCGGATCAGATTCGATCCTCAGGGCAAGATTCTCACCCGTTCCCAGACCATGCAAATCGAGGTCCACATTGCTCTGGGAGAGGAGTACCGCCTGGAGGGGGAGTTTGTGGCTGCCATTCGAGAATATGAGAAAGCTACAGAGATGAATCCCAGAAGCTCACTGGGCCATTTTCGTCTGGGGGAGGTCTTTCTTGACCAGCAGAATCTTTCCAGTGCCGCCAACAGCTTTCGCGACTCCCTCAATGGAGATCTCAAGCCAGCTTGGGTGGAGACCTGGTCTCACATCAACCTGGGCAAGGTCTATGACATCCTGGGGCAAAGGCAGAGGGCCCGGGCTGAGTATCAGAAAGCCATCAATACGAAGGTCGATTACAACGGAGCCCAGGCCGAAGCTGAAAGGTATCTTCAACAGCCCTTCGCCAAGCCCAGCAGTCTGATCGGGCTGGAAGAAGAGGAACCTAACCCCCTGACTCCTGCCCCCTGACCTCTGACGATTGACGATTGACGAGTGTCGAGTGCCTGGGATGACGACTGACAAGAAGAACCTTTCTTAATCCGTGTCAATCCGTGTTCGCTAATCAGTGTTAATCCGTGTCTCTTGCAAGATCAGGCGAAGTTTCCTATCATTAGGGGTTCGCAGCCGGGGGCCTGAGAAGGCTCTTTGGCCAGCAGTGATCTTTGACAACCAGATAGAGCGAGCCCGTCAACGAGATAAATCTGAGAGTTTGATCCTGGCTCAGAATCAACGCTGGCGGCGTGCCTAACACATGCAAGTCGAACGAGAAAGGGATCT
>JAUXKG010000268.1 GCA_030624355.1 Acidobacteriota bacterium | reverse complement strand
GCTGCCGACGCGCAGCTCAGGGATCATGCGGAAAATCTGGAGAAGAAGGTAACGGAGAGAACCCAGAGTCTTGAGAGGTCCAAAACGGCGGTCGAAGATCTCAAGAAAAGGGTGGAAGAGGCCCTCTACTCCACCATGGATGCCTCGGTCGTGAAGTTGATCATCGAGAAGCGGCTTCGTACCGAGAAGAGGAAGATCAGCATCCTCTTTTCCGACCTGAAAGACTTCACGGCATTTTCTGAAGATTTCAGACCCGAAGTCGTCATTACCGATCTCAACAGGCTGCTTGAGGAAATGGAGAAAGTACTCCTGGACTACAAGGCCCACATCGACAAGTACCTGGGCGACGGTATCATGGTCGAGTTTGGGGCCCCCGATGACTATGAACGCCATGCCCTTCTGGCGGTGGTGGCCGGTCTGAAAATGCAGGAAGCGATTCTCCAGGAAGAGTTTCCCTGGCAAATGCGCATCGGGATCGCTACCGGGGAACCCATCATTGGACTGATCGGCCACAAGAGGCAGACGTATACCGCCATTGGAAGTGTGGTCAATCTGGCCTCCCGGATCCAGGAACTGTGTGTCCCCGGCTTGGTTACGATCGATGCTGCCACCTACGACGAGGTATTCCGACTGGTCGAGGCACGAAAAAAGACCATATATGCGTTGGGTGATTCTGAGGATCCGAAGTTTGTCCGAGAGGTGGAAGAGTATTCAAAGGTGCTGGATGAGAAGCCGGAGGAGCTGGAGATCCTGAAGAAACTGGGAATGATGTTCTTGAAGGGCAATTACATGGCGCCGGCTCAGGAGCATCTGGGCAGGGCCCTCCAGCTGGATCCTGATGACAACGAGATCAAGCTGGCCTATGCGGAGAGCACTCTGAAAATGAATCAGGAGGGCTCAGTTGCTATTCGGGGCATGAAAACCAAACTGACCCTTTACGAGGTCACCGGCCTCCGAAATCTTCTGACGGACAGAGAGGTGATCCCTCAGAAACTCTATGATCGATATATTGACGAGGTCGAGAAAGCTGCCGATTATAACGAAGACATCATCTTGCCGGTGGAGGCGATGGATGGATCGATCGGCCATTCCCGTGTTGTGGGATTTCTATCTTATGCGCTGGCCGATACCCTGAATCTCGAAGATCAGGAAAAAGTCAACATTCTTCGAGCAGGCTATGTGTCGGACTTGGGGAAGCTGATCATTCCTCACCACCTCCTGAATCGGGCCGGCGGGTTGAATCGGGATGAGTTCGAACAGGTGACCAAGCACCCCCGAGAGTCGGTTCGTGTCTTGAAGAAGTTAGGTTACCAGGGCGAGTCTCTCTTCCAGATCATTGAGAGTTCCCATGAGGCCGTTGACGGCTCAGGCTACCCCAACGGTCTGTCAGGTGAAGAGATCCCGATCGGTGGATGCATCGTGAAAGTAGCTGATTCCTACACCAGTCTGACCAGTTGGCGTCCTTACCGCGACAGGTGGGAGCATCGGGCGGCCTTTGCCGAACTGAACCATGAGACGGAGCAGGGGAAATTTGATCCCAAAGTGATAAAGGCTCTGGGCCGCCTGCTAGAAGTCTAGTTGAAAAGGGCTTTGCAGGCTTAGCTTGAAACCTTCGCTGGTCACTTTGAGATTGGCCTCGAATTCGGTGATATCCAGGCCAGCAGAGATCACAAACCGGACTGAACCTTCCTTGTCGGTCGAAACTGAACTGGTCCACGAGATCAGTCGACGATTTCCCTCCTTCGTCACCCAGTGATTCTGGTGTTGTTCAGGAAACTGGTCGACCTTCAAGCTTTCAAACCATTCTCGCATCGATTCCGACTGGTCCTGGGACAACGGGAGTTCCCAAAGGGTCTTGTTCTTGACCTCATCAGCACTGTAGCCGCTCAGTTTTTCACAAGCCTGGTTGAACAGGATAACCTGTCCCTCTGCGTTGACCACGAGCAAGGGAGCAGCCGTGTTGTCAAAAACTGAGGCATAGAGGCTCCGGTCGCTCTCCAACTGGTCCTCCGTCTGCTTGTGTTTTTGTTGCAGGAGGTCTTCCGTGTGTCTGCTGTCGGTAACGTCACGAAGGACGTAGAGGAAGCCATCAGGCTGGCCTCCATCATTCTTCAGCAGAGTCACCGAGCTGTCCACAAAGGCTTCTTCTCCACCCCTCTTCAAGTGGGTGATGTTGCCTTGCCAACTGCTCGATTCTTCCAGAGCCTTCCGGACCGCCGCCTGCTCATCATCGCTGGTGCGCTCCTGGTAGACCTGGTCCAACTGGGTGCCCAGCGCTTCATCGGCGGGCACGCCATACATTTGCTCTGCGGTCTGGTTCCAGTAAGTAATGCGCCGATCGTTGTCGACTGCCACAATCGCATTCGGCAGGTGGGAGACAAGTCTGGCATCGAATGCCATAGATTCCTGGGCCCGTTTTCTTTCCGATATGTCAGAGAAAACAATGAGCGTGCTCGCTTCCTCCTCTTGCTGAAAGGGGACAGCCGTCAAGGCCAGGTCTACCCCTTCTCCGTCCAGGCGAACAAACTTCGCTTCCAGTTTGAGTGTGGCACCCTTCTCATCTGTCTGGGTGGCTTCCAACCGCTTGCCGATTTCCTGTTGGGAGTCAGGGTGGATGAACTGAGAGAAAGGCTTTTCGGTCAGTTGTTTCGGGCTGGCCGCTCCCAGCAGTTTGGTTCCGGCCCGGTTCACGAAGGTCAGGGCCCCCTGGCTGAGAACGGCGATTCCGGCAGGGCTCAGGTCGATCAGCTGTCGAAAGTGCTCGACGCCTTGTCTCAGGTCGGAGTCAGCATGTTCTTTTTTCCGCTGCAGTTTGTTCTCCTGCAGGGATCTTTTGACTACCTGTCCCAAGCGGGACAGGTGGTCTTTGAGCAGGAAATCAGCAGCCCCTTGACGGATACACTCGACAGCCCGTTCAGTGCCCACCTCTTCTCCTACCACCAGGAAGGGAATCTCCAGTTCTTTCTCCTGCAACAGCTCAAGGGCACGCAGGGCGTCAAACTGAAGCAGTTCGAAATCAGCAACCACGATGTCCGGTCCCGAATCCAGTTGTTTGAAATAGTCCGGTTCAATCTCGACCTGTTGGATGTCGGGCTGGAAGCCGGCTTTCTCAAGTTCCTGCCGGATCAGTTCAGGCTCTTCCGTCTGATCCTTAACCAGCAAAACACGAAGTGGTGTGGACATGATGGGATGATCTCCTGGTCCGTTAGTTTTCCCAGACTCTGGCCATTGTCTGCCGAGAGAGTGTTCAACTTTATCTACTCGGTCTCCTGATCCGCAACAGGTCAGAGAAAGTATAGGGCCAAGACGGAACTGAGCCAAGGGAAATGTATGACGAAGTGGGAATCGAGGGCGCTGGCAGTGGGGGGGCTTTTTGTTGAAAGTGTGGACTCGGGCGACCAAACTGCGTAACCTGGTGAGAGATGGAAGACGACGAGACAGAGCAACCTGAAGCTTCAATACCCCCGGCAACGGAAGCTGCGCCATCCGGGGTTTCCATGAACGATCGAACCTTGATTCTGCTGGTGGCACTGGCAGTGACGATTGCCGTCGGATGGGTGACAGTCAAGGACAGGCTGATGAGAATGTCGGCCCAGAGTGGCTACGAAACTGTTGCCAAAGTAGTGGTTTTGGCGGGTGCGGATGTCAATGGAACCGACGAGAGCGGTCGGACTGCTCTCAGCCGGGCGGCCTTGAACGATGACGCCGACACGGTCCGGGTCCTGCTCTCGGTAGGTGCCGATGTCAATGCCAGAGATGTCTTCGGGGAGTCCCCTCTTTTTTCCGCCATCAGTGCAGGCCATCAGGACCTCGTGGCTCTGCTGCTGGATTCCGGGGCCGATTTCGAGGCACGCGACCTGGAGGGGTGGACCCCTCTCATGTGGGCGGCTCTCTACGACCGGACTGAGGCGGTTATGAGCCTGTTGGAAACAGGCGGGGATCCCAACGCCCAGAACAACTGGAGAGGAACGGCTCTGAATCTTGCCACCTTTCAGGGACACTCTGAGTCGGTCAGGCTGCTCCTGTCGGCTGGCAGTGATGTCAACGCCAGAGACTTCGCAGGGACAACCCCACTGATGCACGCTCATCCGAGGGTGGTGGAGGCGCTGCTGGCCGGTGGAGCGGACGTCAGTGCTACTGACGAGGTGGGAAGGGGCGCTCTGGGGCACGCGGCCCGCAGGGGAGTCAGCGATACGGTTCAGGCCCTGCTCGATGCCGGTGTCGACGTAAACGCCCAGGACCGGGACGGCTGGTCTGCCTTGATGATGGCGGCCAATTGGGGTCCGGTGGAGACGACCTTTGGTACCGAACCTCACCAGGTGCGTTCCAACCATGGCGAAACAGTCAAGATGCTGCTGGCTGCCGGTGCTGCAGTCAATGAGCGGAACAACGAAGGACAGAACGCCCTGACGCTGGCACTGGAGAAGGGACGTCAGGACGTAGTCGAGCTCCTCAAGGCTGCCGGAGCCAGAGAGGGGAAATAGTTCTCTTAAGCCCGCATTCTCATACTCCCTCTACTGCGGTGCCTCATCCATCCGTCCTGCCTGCGTTTCGCTCGCTCGGCCTGCTCAACGTACCTATTGGTACGTCTGCGCGGGCCTCGGTCGCAGGCCTTGTCAGGGCGGC